>CAYPLQ010000071.1:0-6654 GCA_964411605.1 uncultured archaeon
GAGATGAAGATTGGGTGGATACTTGGAGAAAAATAATTTACCTATATGTCCCTGAAATTAAAGGTATTTATGTGAAAAAACCTTGGGTAAACGATTTAGAACTTACAGAGAAGGAGCAGGAAATATGGGAACAACTTAGAAAAGTAGGTGATTTAGGTGGTTGATTTACCTGTAGAACACGATATAGAGATGTATCCTATAGATTACCTTAGAAATGTTAAGAAAACATTAGAGAATCAAGTGGAACTTAAAAAAAGGAAAATAGATAAAATAGACGCTGAAATAAAGAGAAGACCAAGTGTTGATTAATATGTCAAAAGTTAAGTGCCGAAAATGTGGTAAAAAGTTTAACCCAGAAACTAATCAGGTTGGAAAGAGGATTGTTAACAGAGAAGGAGAAAAAACAGAAATAAATATCCCAGAGTGTCCGAGATGTGGGTCTAATAAGTATTCTGTGGATGTAAGTTACCCAAGGAGAACCCGTGAACAAGTTATTAACGAACCTTTATAGTTTTAGAGGTGTTTTATGTGCCAGAATATAGGTTAGAAGATAAAATCCAAGGTATAGAAGTTGAGTTTAGAGTTAAAGGAAGTAGGGATGACACGGAAAAAGTTCAGGAGTTATTTAAAAAGTTTAAGGAACATACTAGACAGGTTAAAAAGGAGATGTTATTAGAAAAACCTTTAAACGAATTTGGAGGTGGAAATAATGAATGATTTGGATAGATTACGGGTTAGATTATTAGAAAAAACTACTTCCATTAATAGGTCAGTCCAAAGGGATTTAGGTAGAATGATCCATACTTTAAAACAAGCAAAACAGAATAAAGGTATTACTTTAAACGAAACCGAGAACTTGGATCAGGAATTAAATTATTTAAATGAAGTGGATGAAGAAATAAATAAGAGTAGGAGACACTTGGAAAAGGCTGTGGGTTTAATAGAGGAACTTAATTCGTTAAAGGAAGGTAATAGTAATGAGTGAAGAACAAAGAACTATTTACGACATTCTACACGAGGTAGAAGAGATTAAAGAATCTCAGAAAAAAAGTGGATTGTATTACTTTAAATCTGGAGATGTATTAGTGTTCTTTGATACAAGAGAAATGGAAAACCCAAGAGATGAGGAAAACTTTAAGATTTACGGAGCAAAAGAGGTTGACGGAGAACTAAAAAATACTAATGGTTGGCAGTTTCTTGGAGTCACTAAGAGGGTTAAAAGTGAAATAGAGAGTATGAAATCTGAGAACCTTGATAGTTGGAGTGATTAGGGATGGTTAAATGTCCTGAATGTGGTTCTCATAGTTTTATGGTGTTAAACAGGGACAAGGAATTAAATATTAGAGTATGCGAGTGCCAAGAATGTAATAAAACCCGTAAAGAAAAGTTGGTTAACGGGGAATGGGTTATAAAAAAAGATCAGAGAACTTTATCAGATTTTTAGAATACTTTAAACTATTTTACCTATAATTTACAACCACAACCATATTCTTAGATTTTTTTTTACCTATTTTTTAGATACTTTTAGAGGTGAATATATATGGATAAATTAAAACAAGAATATACGGAAATTAGCCCTGATCTGGCTAAAGAAGTTATTACATCGTTTGCTGAACCTGTAGAAAAACCTATTTATGTAGCAAATAGAGAACCAGACGATCTAAACGATATGAGGGATATGGAACGAGAGGATTATAAAGCGGTTTGGAATGATACAGATAACAGGTTAGCAACTATAGTAAGTGATAGATATAAAATAAAGGATATGAAACCGTTTTTTGGGAGGGTTTTAAACTCTTTAGATAAAATAGAACATAGAGTGTCCTACATTAATATAAAGGATTTCAGAGAAAGTGCCTATATGGAAATACTATTTGATGAAAAATTAACCTACGATGATTCCGATATACGAGCAGGTGTCAGAGTTGGTAATTCGTTTGATAAATCAACTACAGAGTTCGTAGAAGGTTACGCAGTAAGAGAAATATGTTCAAACGGGTTGATAGGTAAAAAAGTGATGGGGAGAAGATCAAGAAAACATTTAGGAACTTGGAGTAGTGATTTAATAGCAGGAGCAATCCAAGAGATAATCCCACAAGTAAAAACACGGTTACAAGACATCATAGACAAGGCACTTCAAGAAAAAGTAGATTTCAAGTATGTAGAACCAACACTAATCCGTTTAAAGTTAGGTAAGAAACTAACTGAACAGATAACCAAGGAATTATCCGATAAACCCGAAATAACTATATGGGAAATATATAACAGGTTAACCAGAATCATAGAGAATGAAAAGGAAATAATGGAAAAATCAAGAGAACGATACCATAGAAAGGCTAATGAAATACTTACATCAACACAGAACAGTCTAAAAAGGGCTACACTTGAATACATTAAAGAGAACGAAAAAGAACAGGAATACGATAAACTATTTAACGGTCAGAAGGAAATACCTGAGATCATTAAAGGTGATTAAGTATGGATTCTAATGGAAAAGGTAAAATAACTGAAATAGAGGTTGAGCGATCAGTAAAAAAACAAATAGAACAATTTGAACCTGAAGAATTTACAATAAGAGTTAAAAGGCAGGTTGGATGGGATGAACCACCAAGCGAAGCCTTCCAAGAGGTTAAGAAATGGTTAGAGGATAAAATAGATATGGAAAGAGATAACTTGGAAAAGAGAAAAAGGGATAGGTAAACTTTTTTAACTTTATTTTATTTTTTATGTAATACTTAGGGAGATATTATGTCAAGAGGGAGAAAACCGAAGTGGAACTCAACAAGAACAATATCCCTCTATTTACCTGTTAAGACAATTGATAAGATTGATGAGATAGTAGAGAATAGTCAAGCAAGGAATAGAACAGAAGTGGTTTATAATAATTTCGTTAAGAATGAGGATAGGGCTAAACTAAGAGTTAATTATGTGGATGAACAAGCAGAACAGTTAATAGAAGATTTAAAAGATTCAAGGAGTAATAAAACAAAAAAGCAGGTTGTAGAGTATTTTAATGATGTTCCTTTAGATACAGCAAAAGAATACGATGTCGTGGAAGATTGTTTGGAGTTAGATTCAGTTAGAGAACTCCAGAATTTACTTAACATAAACCTATAATTCTATCTATTTTTGTTCTTACATAACTTAAAAGTTTAGGAGGTATAAGTATGGAAATAAACGAACATAATTTACAAGAATTTATAGAGAATCAAAGAGAAAAAAGTAAATTACAGACCACAGATTTTAAGAGTAATATGAAGGAAATACTTAGTGTATTGGAGAATAACTTTATAAAAAGTAACAATATGGAAATAACCAGAAAAGGGTTACAAGAATTTATAGATAAAACCGAACAACAAATAAAGAACCAAGAAGAAGGAGAATACGGTGCGGATATCGTTTTAATAAGGTTAGAAAAAACTTTCCTAAAATAGGTGGTTTTAATGGTGTTAAATAAGTTAGAAATGAGAAAAAAAATCTTAAAGGAAATAGGTTTCACTAAGAATATTGTTGATGGGGAGATAAAAGGAAATAAACAGACAACCAAAAAAGAGGATGTTAAAATACTTCATTACCTAACAGAGAACCATAGAAATGTTACGATACATAATAAAACTAAGAGAACAGTTAGGGAATTAATTTTAGAAGAGATATACGATAATAATATAGAACAAATTAAGAAGGTAAGAGTAAGAGATTCAAACCCACACAGATTAGAATTTTGGAAAGAGGATTATAAACAACTTATGGATGTATTGGGGATTAGAAATGACTCTTAAACAAGGAGAAGGCGATAAATGTCCGTGGTTAGATTTTAGAGGGGAAGAAGTAGGTAATCCAGTAGTAAACTTTGCTATGTGTTATGATTGTCCAAAACTAATAGAAATGACTTTCTACGGGGAAGCAAGTGATAATAAAACACATAATGTTGAAATAATATGTAAAGAGGAGGATTAATATTGGTGGATCTGGTTATGACTCTTGGATCAAAAAATTTTGATCTTGTGGATACTATTCTCGGGGCTGGAGGAACTGTAGGTGTAGAATCAAGTAAATATTCTGAGTCGTGGTCAGATCTTAAAAATGTATTAAACTTTATAGACTTCCCGTTCAACACAACGAATGACTTAAACCACCATTTTAAGGTTATTAAAGAAGTTCAACCAAGAATAGGAGTAGCACCTGACATAGAGAAAAATAGGACACTTGGAGAAGTAGTTGAATTAGGGGATGAGATGCTTAAATATTCTGATACGGTTATATTAATCCCTAAAAATGTTCACCCTTCTAAGATTCCTGATCGTTTCAGAGTAGGTTTAACAAACGCTGATTTCGGTTCTAACGCAGGTTGGAGTGTTCAAGAATATTCTAACTGTAATGAAGTCCACATTCTTGGTGGAGGTATCCCTGAACAGGTTAAAATTTTTCATCAACTCGATAATGTTAGATCATTAGATGGTTTTGGGAGTGGTATTTCAGCAAAATTTGGTGATGTATGGGTTAATGGTCGTTGGGAGTATAATAGGAATGATTTAGGTTATTACGAAAGAGTAGAACAAACTATGAGTAATTTAATAGAATATTTGGATAGATATGATCAAAAAAAAGTATTAGATTATATGGAGGTGTAAATATGTCTTATAAACAAATGAATGAAGAAGAGATGAAAGAAAACTTATTAAAATGGTTTGAAAACACTAAACATAACATTAAAAGAATAGAACACCGTCACGGAACTCTACACATAAGAACTGATGGGGAAATAATAGGAGACCATAAAAATTATGATACTAAAACCATAAAACTCTCAACTTTATAAAAAGGTGATTAAATATGGGTAAAAAATGTCCGAATTATCATACCAATATGGCAAAGTCAAAACCACAAAAACCACATAGATACATCTGCCCACGCTGTGGGAAAACAATTTACTGATCCAGAACTTCTACACATATATTTTTTTGACTTTTTCAAGAATTTATCAGGAATAAGTAACAAGTTCCTATTTAACTTGGTTGTTTAGGGAAAAAATTTTATAACTTGAGTCTAATTTTAGTTGATAGTATGGATACAGTAATGTATTGCTTAGTAATTCTTTATTTGTTAATAGTAGTGATAGCAGTATTCTTGGTTTATAATATTATATACAACAGAAAAGGTTTTCAATATGAGTAACCAAGATAATAAGGGTTTAATACCTTCTTGTAGACAAGTTAATCAGAATTTGGTTAAAGAACAGATTCCAGAAGTTTCTATTGTTGATGGGAACGGTAATAAGGTTGATAGAATGTTTAAACACGAATATATGAAGTTAAAATGTTTGGAGGGTTACTTATGAGAGTTGGAGATATAAAAAAAAGTATTAAAGGACATGTTGATCATAAAATATATATTCCAAAACCAAATATAAGTATTAGTTGAGGGGCATTAGGCAAATGAGGGGAGCTCTCTATAAAGAAAATGTACAAAGCACTAGTTTTTAGATGCGGAGAACAAGATGGGAAGGTTAGAAAAATAGGTTGTAGCCCTGGACAGTTAAAACCTGTCCGCAGAATAAAGAGATAAAGGGATAATATGGCTAAAGGAAGTAGAACTGATATGAGTAAAAACCAGAGGATCAGAAAATTTGTGGAGGATGTTGAAACAGTTGCTAAGAGAATAGAAAAACCTGATATAACTATAAAGGAATATAAAAGTTATTCAAGAGGAAACGACTCTTTAACAGATTACAGCACAATAAAATACTATTACAGGTGGGAAAAAATAAAAGAAGAGAGTAATTACTTGGAAAAAGGTTAGAAAACCTATATTTTTTTGACTAATCCATTACTCGTTAACCTTCTTATAGCCTTCTGTTCCCGTGAAAGCACCTATTACAGCCCAACTGAAACTTTGCCAATAATTAGGAATACTTATTTGTTGGATAAGTAGGATAGCATCTATTATCAAAATAAGTATAAATCCAACCCGAAGAATTAAGAAATTTTTTGAAATCACTTCTCCTAACCGTTCTAAATAACCTAATTTATCCCCTTCCAACTTTTTAAGTCTGTTATTCAAATTCTTAATATCTCTACTAAGTTTATCTATTTCAACTTTTAAAGAATTAACATCTTCATTATTTTTCCCGTTGCTACCTTCTTCATTAACCAATTTAACACCTCCCCAATAATTAAATATTATTCAAATTAAGGTGGTTAAATAAATAATTAAATAACTAATAAAAAAACCGAATATAATGTAGTGTTCTTCTCCTGTAAACTCTTTATAACAACTTAACAGGTAAACACCTGATAAAGTAACTAATCCAGCAAAAACATTAAACCGTTTAAAACTTATTAATAAAATAAATCCAACCATAAAACCTGACACAACACTATGCCATTCCTTAGTAGAACTCATAAACCCTTTATTTATGTTCCAAGGTTTTTTTATTCCATCCCATATTTTCTTAATCAAGAAACCACCCAAAAAAACACCTTAAACACTAATTAACAAACACCAAATATTAAATATTATTCAAATTAATAACAAAAACCACATCCATTTGCTCACCCTGTTCCTTAGCCGAAGAATCAATTAAATCTCTAGCAACTAAATCCTCGTTAAGAAATAAACCTATCTCCCTAAGCCTTTCCCCATCTAAACTTGAAT
>CAYPLQ010000072.1:0-2142 GCA_964411605.1 uncultured archaeon
AAGGAAATGTCTATTGGTTAAGAACACACAAAGTACCTGAATATAGAAGAAGAAGTAGAGGAAGACCTATAGTTAATCAATTAAATAAATTAGAAGAAGACGAAGAAATCCAATCCATACTTTCATTGGGAGATCTCGATAAAGAACTTGATTTATTGTTTGTAACTAAAAATGGAAAAGTTAAAAGAACTTCTCTAGAAGAATACAGCAACCCAAGACCATCTGGGTTAATAGCTATAAGATTAAGTGATGACGATGAATTAATTGAAGTAGAAACAATCAAAGAAAATCAAGACATAGTTTTATTAGCTTCAAATGGAAAAGCAATTCGTTTCCCAAAGAAAGAAGTTTCAAAGACATCAAGAGGCACTATAGGAGTTAAAGGAATGGAATTAAGTGAAAACGAAGAAATAAGATCGATGACAACTATTTTTGAGGACCAGAAGCTTTTAACAATCACAAATAAGGGCTATGGCAAAAAAACACCTATAAAAGAGTATAGAACAACTCATAGAGCAGGTAAAGGAGTTAAAGCTATTAATTTAACACAAAAAAATGGAGAACCAATTGATTTAGAAACAATAAGTGATGGAGAAGAATTAATGGTAACAACAAGAAAAGGATACAGCCTAAGAACTAATTCAAAACAGATATCACAGCAATCAAGAACCGCAATGGGAGTGAAGTTAATAAAATTAAGAAAAAATGACGAAGTAATTGATTTAGAGAAAATCTAATTAATTACTCAACCAACGTTCCAGGATAGAAACTAAAAAATTTTTTTGAGAAATCAATACATTCACTTACCTCTCCTAAGACCTATTTTATTAAAAAACCATACTTAAACAAGATCTAAATATTATTTGAATCAAAATTAGAGGCATAAAAATGGCTCAAGACCCTATTGCAAGAGATTTAGCAAAATCACAGAAAAAAATCAGCATAGCTGAGTTCATAGAAAAAAACCGACAGATTCTTGGTTTCGATTCAAGTGCTAGGAGCTTAATTACAACAGTAAAAGAAGCAGTTGACAATGCTTTAGACGCTACAGAGGAAGCAGAGTATTTACCAGACATATATGTCGAAATAAAAGAAAAAGAAGATGATGAATACAAAGTAATAGTAGAAGACAATGGACCCGGAATAGTAAAGGAACAGATCCCCCATATATTTGGAAAACTACTATATGGAAGCCGATTCCATGCTTTAAGACAATCCTTACCTCCTCATCAAGAAATATTAATAGAAAGAGATGGAAAAATCGAATTTGTTGAAATAGGGAATTTCTGTAACAAACACATTGAGTCAGGGAACAAAGGAGAGGTAAGTGAAGTAAAAACACCTTCATTTAACAGAGAAACAGGAAACATAGAATGGAGAAAAATCTCCCACGCAATAAGGCATGAAAGAAAAAACGATTTATATAAAATAAAAACTAATAAAAACCGAGAAATCACTGTAACAGGAAATCATAGCTTATTTACACTACATAAAGGAGATATAAAGGACATAAAAGCAGAATCACTCCAAGAAAATGATTATTTATTAGTTCCAAATAAAATAAAACCAAATCAGTACATCAATAAGATTAACATACTAAACTACGTTAACATCGAAACCCTAAAAAAACAATCTTGGTATGTTTATGGCGTCAAAGAAGAGCTTATTAAGAAATTAAAAACAAAAGGAAACCAAATAACCAAAAACACTACAAAAGAAAAAGAAATCACCTATATTAAATTAAATGAAATTGAGATCAGAAAAGACTTAATAGAGAAAAGATTTCTTCCAGACAATTTCTTACCCGCCCATGTAATTAAAAAAATGGGTTGGGAGAACAAAGTTAAGGAATGTTCATTAGTTTCATACAAAGAAGGCGAAAAAACCTCTGTCCCGATAACTTTGCCTCTAAATAAAGAATTTATGAGGTTTTTAGGGTTTTTTACAGCTCAAAACCACAAACAAAAAGCAAATAGTCTGCAAGAAAACGAAGAAAAATTAATTTATGAGTTCCAAAAAACATTTAATGAATTATTTAATGCTAAAATTAATTTAATGGATTCTAAAAAATACAAAGAAATATTAAAATCATTTAATAAACAAATTTATGAATTAATAATCGATTTTTGTGGAAAAACAGGT
>CAYPLQ010000072.1:2152-6565 GCA_964411605.1 uncultured archaeon
GGTTCGTGTTCAAAACCCATCAAAATCTACAACAACAATACCTAAGTTCTTTATTCAAACTAAGAAAACCAAAAAGAGATTTCGGAAACGAGATAGGGATAACAACAAGTAGTGAAAACTTAGCTAAACAACTAAGCCTCTTATTAACAATGCAGGGCATACAGAGCAAATGGCAAACCTCCGATAATGGAAATAAACACACAATCAAAGTTCCAGAAGACGTTTTGTCTAGATTAATCAATAAGAAAAATTCTTCACAAAGCAACTCCATTTATCAAAAAATACCTACAAAATTATTTTCTGACATCATCAGTTGGGAACCAAGAGAAAAGACCTGTTTTCCTTCACCATCAGCTATCTTAAGAGCATTAGGAATAGGAAATTCATTGAATGAAGCAAAAGAATATGAAAATAAAATAACTAAGTTATTAAAAAACCAAGAAAATAATGAAAGCTATAACGGCAAATTACGTGACTTGGGATTAGTTATAAAAAACCAGAACCAGTTTTCTGCAACAGAAAAATTACATAATTTAGTTAATAGAACCAAGAAATGCTTGAAGTTATTAAAAAACGATTTAGCTCTTCTAAAAATAAAAGAAGTCAAGAAAAAAAATAATCAACCAAAATATGTCTATGATATTTCAGTCCCCGATAACAGATACGAAAACTTTGTAGCAGGTAACAGAGGATTAGTGTTCGCTAAAAACAGCAGAGGCCAACAAGGAGTTGGTATTTCCGCCTCTGTTCTTTACGGCCAAATAACCACAGGAAAACCTGCTAAGATCATAAGCAGGATTTCGGCAGATGAACCTGCAAATAAATACGTAATAAACATAGACACAGACTCTAATGAACCAGAAATTGTTGAAGAAGAGACAATAGATTGGGCCTGTCCACATGGAACAAGAATTGAGATAAATTTAACAGGAATGTACGTTAGGAACCGAAAACAATCTATTTTTAATTATCTGAAACACACAGCTATTGTCAATCCACATGCGAGAATAACTTTTGTAGAACCAGATGGAGAAAAAACTGTCTTTGAAAGAGCAATTAATGAATTACCAAGTAAAGCTGAAGAAATCAAGCCCCATCCCGAAGGAATTGAACTAGGTACTTTGATGAAGATGCTAGAAGAAACTGAAAGAACCAAATTATCTTCTTTTTTAAAAAATGAATTTACAAGAGTAGGTAAAACAACAGTAAGTGATGTATTAGAGGTTAGTGGATTAGAAGGAGGTATGAAGCCTTCTGAAATGAATAGAAGTGAAGCTAAGGAATTAATTAAGGCGTTTGAAGAAGTTAATTTAATTTCACCACCAACAGATTGTCTTTCCCCTATTGGAGAAGAAGAGATAGAGCAAGGATTATCAAAAGAATATCCAGAATCTGAATTAATTTCTTCAACAACTAGGTCAGCTGAAGTCTACAATGGTAACCCATTTATAGTTGAAGCAGGTTTGGCTTATGGAATTGAGAAACCTGAAGAAGAAAGAGTCGAATTATTGCGTTTTGCTAACAGAGTACCTCTATTGTACCAAAAAGGTGGATGTGTAACAACCAAAGCAATTAAAGATATAGATTGGAGAAGATACGAATTAAACCAACCTGGTGGAAATGGAATACCAAAAGGCAAGGCAGTTATATTAGTCCATGTGGCCAGCACAAACGTCCCCTTCACCAGCGAAAGCAAAGATGCTGTAGCAAACGTTGAAACCATAAGAAAAGAAGTTGAAAACGCAGTCAGAGAAGTGGGCAGAGACTTAAAAAAACACCTCAAAAAACAGAAAAAAATGAGTAAAAGAAGAAATAAGCGAAACATAATCTCTAAGTTATTACCTGAAATGGCTAATAAAATAGAGAACATAACAGGCAAAGAAATAAAGGATCTTGACCCTATCCTAGCTAAAATAACAAACAACTTATTAATCCAAAAATCGATCCAAAAACAAAGAGATAACTATTTAATAAAATTATCAATAAAGAACTTCGATTCACACAAAAAAGACTTTAAATTACATATACCGGTGAATTACGAAGTCGTATCATTGAACCCAGAACCAAATGAAAAGGATTTTGAAGGAGAAGAAGTTGAATACATCTGGGAGATGTCAATTCCTTCAAACAATGATGAAGAAATTGAATTGTCTTTGAATTCACAGAAAAAACCAAAAATCGATGTCTTAGTTGAGGGAGTAGCTGATGAATTACTAACGGGAGCAAAATCCATTGGAGGATGATTTGTGTGTCAGAAAAAGAAGATATTGAGGAAATGGAAAAAATAGCAACGAATCTCTACGAACAAATGAACAGAGGAGAAATTCCAAAAGTCAAAATCCCAACTAGAACAAAAACAAATATTGAATTCGATGAAAGCTCCGGTGTCTGGAAATATGGAGACAGAAAAAGTGAAAGATCCGCTAAAAGCGTGAGAGGAGCATATAGATTACTTAAATTACTGTACACAGTGGATTTCTTTAAACATCAATTAGAAGAAAATAGATCCTCTACATTAAGAGAACTATATTACATAAGCGAAAACTGGGATAAAGCAAAATTTAGAGAACAACAAGAATCTGATAAATTAATCGAAGACCTCGAAATAATAACAGAATTAAAAAGAGAAGATTTCCACATAAGGCCTGAAGAAGATGGAGCAACTATAGTTGGTCCTCTAGAAATCAAAGAACAAACAAGGAGAGGAGAAAGAGAAATCCATTGTCAAAAAGACGTTGGAGAAGGAGGTTACCAAATACCTAACGACCCTGATGACGTAGAATTCCTTGGCAACGACGCAGATTTTGTTATAGCAATAGAAACAGGTGGTATGAGAGATAGATTAGTTGAAAATGGATTTGATGAAGAATACAACGCAATCATAGTTCACTTAAAAGGCCAACCAGCTAGATCAACTAGAAGAATAATAAAACGCCTTAAAGAAGAATTAAATTTACCTGTTGGTGTATTTACGGACGCAGACCCCTGGTCCTATAGGATTTTTTCAAGCGTCTCATATGGATCAATTAAATCAGCACACCTATCAGAATACATGGCAACGCCAGGAGCCAAATTCATCGGAGTTTGTCCAAGCGACATAGTAGATTACGAATTACCCACCGATGAATTAACCGATCAAGACATAAAAGCACTTGAAAGTGAATTAACTGATCCACGATTTGAAAGCGATTTTTGGCAAAAAGAAATTGAATTACAACTCGATATCGGTAAAAAAAGTGAACAACAATCTTTAGCAAAATATGGTTTAGATTATGTTACAGAAACATATCTACCTGAGAAATTAGAACAAAAAAACATAGTCTAACATAAATAACTTTGATAATACTTCACAGACAAAAAAGCTATTAAGTTTATTTTATATAATACATAAGTTTTTGGGCAAGATTTTTATGTTTCTATAATTGAGTTCAATTTGTGGTCTCAGATAGGGGGCTATTTTCAAAAAGAGGTTAAAAATGGCTAGGGGTATTTTATCTAAATTTTTTGGGGGAGGAAAAATTAGTGCCTGAACAAGAAGAAGACAAAGAACGTACTTCGATTGGTGAATACGAAGAAACAGCCAAATGCCCTGAATGTAATAACAAAAAACTTTCTCATGACTATGAAAGAGCTGAATTAGTTTGTGAAGAATGTGGCTTAGTTATAGATGAAGAATTTATAGATACAGGACCAGAATGGAGAGCATTCGATACAAAACAAAGAGAAAACAGAAGCCGAGTTGGAGCACCAGTTACAACAATGACTCATGATAAAGGATTATCTACACAAATAAGCACAAAAGACAAAGATGGCTATGGAAACTCTATCTCATCTAACAAGAAAACACAATTTTATAGACTAAGAAAATGGCATAGACAAGCCAGAATCTCAGATGCCAAAGAAAGAAACCTTGCTTTAGCTCTCGGAGAACTAAATAGAATAGCAAGTCAATTAAAAATACCAAAAAACATCCAAGAAGATGCTTCAATGATATATAGAGAAGCAGCGGAAGAAGATCTCATAAAAGGACGAAGCATAGAGGGAGTAGTAGCATCAGCCCTATATGTAGCTTGTAGAGAAAACGATGTTCCTAGAACACTTGATGAAATAGCAGAAACAGCTAGAGTTTCTAGAAAAGAAATAGGTAGAACATATAGGTTCATAGCTTCAGAACTAAATCTCAAATTAACCCCAACTAGTCCAAAAAAATATTTACCAAGATTCTGTAGCAAACTAGATCTAACCCGAGAAGTACAATTCAAGTCCGAAAAGATACTAAAAAAAGCCTCAGAAAAAGGATTAACCAGTGGAAGAAGTCCAACAGGTATAGCAGCTGCTGCAATATACATCTCTAGCGTATTATGTGGAGAAAAAAGAGCACAAAAAGACGTAGCAGAAGCAACAAATACAACT
>CAYPLQ010000073.1:0-3609 GCA_964411605.1 uncultured archaeon
AAACCAGTCCTAGAGAACTGTAAAAAAATGAAAGAACTAGGAATACATTTAGAATTAACTTATTTAGTTATTCCTGGAGAAAACGATGACGATCAAAGCTTTGAAAGATTAGCGGAGTGGATAATGAATGAATTGGGTGAGGACACGCCATTACATCTTTCACGATTTTACCCATCCCATAAAATGACAAATAAAAACCCAACACCACTAGAAACACTTGAGAGAGCTTACGAGGTTATAACAGATAAAGGCGTAAAATATGTTTATTTAGGGAATGTAAGAAGCCACAGATATGAAAACACATATTGTCCTGCCTGTAACGAGTTATTGATTGAAAGAATGGGTTATTCTGTTTCGATCGAAAACCTAGGTGAAGGAAATACTTGTCAAAAATGTGGTGAAGAGATTACGTTGGTTAGATAAATTAGTTCGTGTTTTTTCTTCAACAAGTTTTAAGTATATAGCAACTAAAGAAAAACCAGAAGCGGATTAAAACTTATTTTTACCGCAATTTTTTATAGGTGCTTAATTATGGAAAGCGGTGACGAATTTAAAGGAACTACGACTGTTGGAATTGTATGTAAAGATGGAGTTGTTCTAGGGACCGAGAGAAGAGCAAGTATGGGTAACTTGATTGCAAGTAAACAAGCAAAGAAAGTGTTTCAAATACAGGACAAGATAGGCCTAACAATGGCAGGATCTGTGGGAGATGCACAGAAACTTGTTAGGGCAATAAAGGCCGAATCAAATATATATAAACTTAAGAGAGAAAAAGGAATAAGTGTTAAAGCAATTTCTACTCTTATGTCAAACATAATGAGTGGTGGCGTATTGCCATACTTTGTACAACTCATAATTGGAGGCGTTGATGATTCTGAAGGACCAAGCCTATATGTATTGGATCCCGGTGGAGGAAGCCTACAAGAAAAAATGGTAGCAACTGGCTCTGGCTCTCCAATAGCATATGGTGTTCTAGAAGACAGATACGAAGAAGAAATCTCTGTTGAGGAAGGAAAAGAATTAGTTGTACGGGCGATAAGACAAGCGATGAAAAGAGATTCCGCATCAGGCGATGGAATAGACGTAGCAAAAATAACTTCTGAATCATTTAAAATACTTGAAGAAAACGAAGTTGATAAAATTAAAAACAAACTCTAATCCCATCTCTTAATTTTTTAGATTTTAAAAAAAATGACTGTCGAAGAAATATTGAATGAGGTTAGGGACCAAATTGTCGAAGAAGTCCCTAATAGTATAACTATTTCAAATGTAGATTTTGAAGGACCTGAGGTAGTTATATATACCGAAAGCCCGAGGAAATTCGCTGAAGACGGAGATATGGTAAGAGATTTAGCAAAAAAACTAAGAAAAAGAGTAACAGTGAGACCAGATAGTAATGTATTAGCTGAACCTGAAAAATCGAGAAGACAAATTAAAAAAATTGTTCCAGATGACGCAGGAATAACAAATATTTATTTTGATCCAGAATTCGGTGAAGCAACAGTAGAGGCAGAAAAACCTGGTCTAGTAATAGGAAAATATGGATCCACTCTTAGAGAAATAACAAAAAACATTGGATGGACTATCAAAGTAATACGGACTCCACCAATTGAGGCACCAATAGTGGAAAGCGTCAGAGAATATCTTAGATCTCAAAGTGAGGAACGGAAAAAGATTTTACAGAGAATAGGTAGACAGATACATAGGGAACCAAAAGACAATGGAGAAGAATGGGTACGAACAACTCATATTGGAGGCTCAAGAGAAGTAGGAAGATCTTCTATACTGCTTTCAACTCCAAATACTAAAGTATTGGTAGATTGTGGTTTTAAACCTAGTTCAGATAACGGGGAAACACCATACCTCTACGTTCCAGAAGTTACACCAATAGATGATTTAGATGCAGTGGTTTTAACTCATGCCCACCTTGATCATAGTGGCCTAATACCTCTTCTTTTCAAATATGGATATGACGGCCCAATATATTGTACTTCACCTACAAGGGACCTGATGGCGCTTTTACAACTAGATTACATAGACATTGCCCAGAGAGATAACGGAAAAAAACCCTATGACTCCAAAATGGTTAGAGAAGCAACTAAACACACAGTTTCACTAGAATATGAAGAAGTTACTGACATAGCTCCTGATGTTAGGTTAACACTCCATAACGCTGGCCATATTTTAGGTTCAAGCATGACTCATTTCCATATAGGTGAAGGATTATACAATGTGACAATAACAGGTGATTTTAATTCTGGTAAATCAAGATTGTTTGATAAAGCTTCAAAAGATTTCCCAAGAGTAGAGACATTAATTATGGAATCAACTTATGGAGGATCCGGGGATCACCAACCTTCTAGAAATAAAGCAGAAGGTAAATTAGTGGAAATAATTAAAAAAACGGTGAACAAAGGAGGCAAAGTTTTAATTCCAGCATTTGCAGTTGGCCGATCCCAAGAAGTTATGTTGGTTTTAGAGGAAAAAATGAGACATAACAAGATCCCAGAAGTTCCTGTGTATCTTGATGGGATGATTTGGGAAGCTACAGCTATTCACACTACTTATCCAGAATATCTAAATGAAAAAATAAAAAACAGGATTTTTCATAAAGAAAAAAATCCATTTCTTTCAGATATGTTCAAAAGAATTGACAGTAAAAGCATGAGAAAAGAAGTAATAGAAGGAGAACCATCTATTATTTTATCTACTTCAGGAATGTTAAGCGGTGGACCAGTCTTAGAACACTTTAGGCACCTGGCACCTGATGAGAGTAATACGTTAACATTTGTTGGGTATCAAGCTGAAGGAACTCTGGGAAGAAGAATAGAGAAAGGATGGGAAGAGATTCCATTACCAGGTAATGATGAAAGGACAGAGAGTGTTGAAGTAAACTTGGATGTAGAAAGTATAGAAGGTTTCTCTGGTCATTCTGATAGAAAAGACCTAATTAATTTCATAAGTAACTTAAATTCTAAACCTGAAAGAGTTTTAACTGTTCATGGTGATGAACAAAAATGCATAGACCTAGCTTCTACTTTGTACCGTAAATTCCATATTGATACAAGAGCTCCAAAGAACCTAGAAACTTATCGTTTTTATTAAGAATCAAAAAAGGGAACAAAAATCATTATAAGGGTAGTGAAATAAAGAAAAATTAGATGAATTACGGAAGTATTGAATTACCAACTAGAAAAGATTCTTATTTAATAATTGGTTTAATTCTAGTGATTTTTCTCGGGTTGATGGTAAGTAATCGACCTATCTCAGCTGAATCTATTACATTAATTGGTGTGATACTATTAAGTTATCTTATATCTCCTTTGAATGCTTCGTTATTCAATGTAAAATCTTATTCTCCTAATTTAAGTAAAGATTATCAAGAATTCATTGAAGGACAATATGGTTCTGTAAGGAAAAAAGAAAATGGAAAAAAAGTAACTGAAACAGATGTTAATTTAAACCTTGGTTTTTTGGTTTTGATATTTTATTCTTTTTATTTAGTAACAAAATTACCGTTTCTGGAGTTTTTAATAATTTTATCTATGTCTACAGTTGTTTTTAGTTTTATAATCAAGATAGAAAATGGAATTGGAATTATAACTCCAT
>CAYPLQ010000073.1:3674-5269 GCA_964411605.1 uncultured archaeon
AAGCTTGTCATTATCCTCTATTTTTTCTTTAAGAGAATTAAACACAAAAAACATGTATGTTCTCAATATTGGTGGAAGAGGTTCTTTTGAAACAATAATTATTCTGTCATTGATTTCTGTTTTTTTCTTTCTTACCTGATTCAACTATTTTATGGACGCAGAGATCACCTGATTCACCGCTGCATTTTTTTTCTTCACCCACAAAATTTGTGTTTTTGATTTGAGTAAAAAATCCAGCCAAAAAACCTGAGTTAAAAAAACAAATTTCTTCATCAACATCTAAGTTATAACTAAACCCACATTCTCCAATTTTAGCTTCAAAACCTTCATTTATCTTCCTGAATTTTAGAATACCTATACCTAACCTATCAAAAAACCTAGGTAAAACATTTACTTTGTCCTTAGATCTCATACCCATAGCTGAAAGTATCTTAGAAAATCTTTTTCCACTTTTCTCACCAGCTTTGTAAAGAACTTTTGAGCCATACTCAAAATCTTTAATTAAAAAAGAGAGATAATATTGTTGAAAACCAATGAAGTTTATTTCATGACCTAGGTGGCTTCGGTTTTTACTTTTCATGTCAGGAAGTAGTTGTGATAACCTATTTGTTGTTTCTTCAATAATTGGGGTATAATCTATTCTTCTCTCAAACTTAGATATCATTGAGGTAATTTTTCCTCTTAAAGTAAAAGAAACTCTGGATGGTAAGTCCAAAAACTCCCTTATTTCTTCATTAATATTTTCTTGAGGCGCTAAAATAAAGTTACAAAAGTTAGCTCCCGTTGACTTGCATTCTTTTTCATAGCACTGCCATCCTTCAAACACACCTCCTATAGCACCTCCTAAGATAGCTGCTACATTAAAACAAATGGGATGGCCTATTGTTGTTGCTTCATGAGCTTCTGCACATTCAGAGACATGTATTTGAATACATTTTTCCTTAAAATCTAATTTAGTTATATCTAGTATCCCCAATCCAAATTTTTTGAGTATAGTATTGATATGTTCCTCAAAATAAGTTTCTATTACTTCTTTTTTTTCCTCATCTTCTAAATTGTTAAAATCAGAGAAATAATCGGTTAGACCAAGGTTTTTTTTCCACTTTTTTACTTTTTTCTTGATAATGCCAAAGAGACATCTATAAACTGTTGGTAAAAGTGAGGGATCGTATAAAAGAATATGGTTCTGTAGATTTTTTAACACAAAAATATCTAAGGTGTCACCTAATTCTTCGCGATAAATTATTTCTTCTTTCTTCCAAAGTTGTGGTTGTTGTTCCCATAAACTAGATAAATTTTCTTCAATATTCAAGAAAAACACCTTATAGCCCTAATTTTTTTCTAAACCAAGTAAGAACAAAAACACCTGATAAAATAAAAATCAGTCCAATTAAATAAATCAAAGTAAGCCAAAATTCTTTTATATAATTAAAAAACGATAAAGAAACTTTTATTGTGATTAAAACAAATCCTATTGCGAAAAGAGAGATACCTCTTTTATAATATTTAACTTCTGAAATTTTAGCTCCATATAGAGATAAAACTGAAATTAATAAAGATAAGCATAATAAACCAATATCTAAGTAAATGATTTT
>CAYPLQ010000073.1:5279-6534 GCA_964411605.1 uncultured archaeon
ATTTTCATATGCAAGAATTGAATTTTTTTTGTAATAATATTTGGTTAAAAATTAAAGTTATAGAATTCTTGAAAAAAAATTAAAAAAAATCAATGAAAAATCATTTAAAATTAATTTAAAGTTTATTTATAATAAAAAATACTTTATTAAGTATTATAAACTTAATTAATTAAAAAAAATATTTTTAAATAATTTTTTAACTTCTTTTGGGACTTATTAAGTGATAATTAGAAACTCATAATGTGGATTTATTCTTTTAGGTGACCCAAAAGCTATTTAAAATGAAAATATCAATCATCAAATAAGATCTCTTTGGAGGGGATGGGAAGAATGGATTCTCTTATAAGTGAAGCTTTAGAGCATTCTAACAAAGAAGATAAATTTAGAGATAAAAATGAAGAACTCGAAGAATTTGAAGAATTTGGTCAACCTCAAATAATGATTGTTGGCTGTGGTGGAGCCGGAAATAACACAATAAATAGGTTACATAGGATTGGCGTTGAAGGCGCAGAAACTATTGCTTTGAACACTGATAAACAACATTTAGAGATGATAAAAGCTGATAAAAGGATTTTAATAGGAAAATCATTAACTAAGGGATTAGGAGCTGGTGGATACCCAGATATGGGTAAAAGAGCAGCTGAACTCGCTAGAGGGACACTAGAAGACGTTTTGGAAGGAGCTGACTTGGTTTTTGTGACTGCAGGTATGGGAGGCGGCACAGGAACAGGGGCTGCCCCAATTATAGCAGACATAGCTAAAGAACAGGGTGCAATCGTTATCGGGATGGTGTCAACCCCTTTCCATGTTGAAAGATCAAGACTAAAAAAAGCAGAACAAGGTCTTGATACATTAAGAAAGAAAGCTGACACTGTAATAGTATTAGATAACAATAGATTACTCGAATATGTTCCTGATTTACCTATTAAACAAGCTTTTAGTGTTATGGATCAATTAATCGCAGAAACAGTTAAAGGACTAGCTGAAACAATTACACAGCCTTCGTTAATCAATTTAGATTACGCAGATGTAAAAACAATAATGGATCAAGGTGGCGTAGCAGTTATGTTAATAGGAGAAACGAGTGATCAAAATAAATCCGGTCAAGTAGTTAGAGAAGCCTTAAATCATCCTTTACTGGATGTGGATTATGAAGGTGCTACAAGTTGCTTAGTACATATCACTGGGGGCTCTGATTTGACATTGAGAGAATCAGAAAAAATTGCTGAAGAATTAACTTATGAACTTGATTCAG
>CAYPLQ010000074.1:0-627 GCA_964411605.1 uncultured archaeon
GCAGAAGAAAAAGGAAAAGGAACATTCGAATTCGCATGGGTAATGGACTCACTTAGCGAAGAAAGAGAAAGAGGACTAACAATAGATATTGCCCACCAAGAATTTGATACAGACAACTTCTTTTTCACCATAGTTGACTGCCCAGGTCACAAAGACTTCGTAAAAAACATGATAACAGGAGCATCTCAAGCAGATGCAGCAACCCTAGTAGTAGATGCTGGAGAAGGCGTGAAGCCACAAACAAAAGAACACATATTTCTCTCAAAGACACTAGGAATAGATCAATTAATTGTAGCAGTAAACAAAATGGATACAGTGGATTGGAAAGAAAACAAATTCGAAGAAGTGAAATCAGAAGTAGATAAATTACTACAAACAATAGGGTACAAACCAGAAGACGTTCAATACGTACCTGTAAGCGCATTAGAAGGAGGAAACATAGCAGAAGAATCAGAAAACACACCATGGTATGACGGTCCTATCCTATTAGAGGAACTTGACGCCCTGAAAAAACCAGAAGAACCAGTTGATTTACCACTGAGAATACCAATACAAGATGTATATAGCATAAGTGGAATAGGAACAGTTCCAGTAGGAAGAATAGAAACAGGAAAACTAAACCCAGAA
>CAYPLQ010000074.1:637-6497 GCA_964411605.1 uncultured archaeon
CAAGCGACAAAGTAGGAGAAGTTAAAAGCATAGAAATGCATCATGAAGAAGTACCAGAAGCAGGTCCAGGAGACAATGTAGGATTTAACGTAAGAGGCATAGGAAAAGACGAAATAAGAAGAGGAGACGTAGCCGGTCACTTAGATAATCCACCAACAGTAGCAGACGAATTCACAGCACAAGTAGTAGTACTACAACATCCAAGCGCCATAACAGCAGGATATACTCCAGTTTTCCACGCACACACATCTCAGATAGCTTGTACAATAACAGAAATTCAAAAGAAAATGGACCCAAAAACAGGTGAAGTAAAAGAAGAAAACCCAGACTTCATAAAGTCAGGAGATTCTGCAATAGTAAAAGTAAAACCACAAAGACCACTCGTGATAGAAAAAGTAAAAGAAATACCACAACTAGGTCGATTCGCAATAAGAGACATGGGTCAAACCATCGCAGCTGGAATGGTAATGGATATAACTGAGAGAGAATAAAAAAATTCGTGATACAGTGAAACAGAGTGCCCGAATACGGTTAACTGGAACCGATACTGAAAAAATAAAAGAAGTAACAGACGAAATCGAACAAGTTGCAGATAGGACAGAAGTAGAAATTAGAGGCCCAGTTCCCTTACCAACTAAAAAACTACAAGTCCCAACACGTAAATCACCAGATGGAGAAGGAACAGCAACATGGGAACACTGGGAAATGAGAGTCCATAAGAGACTCATAGACATAGAAAGCGATGAAAGAGCTCTCAGACAACTAATGAGGCTACAAGTACCAGACGGAGTCCACATAGAACTAGTGATCGAAAACTAAACAAAAAAACACCCTACTTCTTTCTAAATATTTATAAAATTAGCTGGGGTAGCCAAGTCCGGACCAACCAAAGATGGGTCCAAAGGCGCTGGCCTTGAGAACAAACTCAAGAAAGCCAGTGTGCCTAACGGCACCCAGGGGTTCAAATCCCCTCCCCAGCGCTTTACCAATTCTTTAAAGAGAAACATCTCTTATCTTTTTTTAGTAATCAATTTAAATAACTCTTTACGTATGATAAAAAGTTATTAGGAAATCAATCCTAGATTTTAGGAAAATAAACTAAATAATAAAACCTGATTCAACAAAATATTAAATAATTTACCCAAAAATAGGTTTGCAAACCAATTAAAAAAAGAACAAAGCAAACTTAAGTAATAAAAATAATGAATTCTAAAGAATTAAATACTTACCTCGTAAACTAAATTTAGATTCCTTTTAAATAAAGAAAAAGAGTTCTTTAAGATCTATCTAGTGTTTTCTTTTCATTCTACCTATTCTATTTTCGAAGGAATCATACACATCTAGAGGACAAAGATCTATTTTTTTGTTTTTTCTTTGTTTTATTTTTTTGTTTTGCATTTTTAATCACCTATTACTTATTTATTTTAGTTAATTAAGTAAATAAAGAGTTTTACTTAATGAAAAATAATTATAATAGTTTTAAATTAAGAATAAAAGTTATTTTAATTATTCTGACAAAAAAATAATTATTAATTTGAAGCTTAAAATTCAATGACTTTTAACTAACTTTGGAACTCTGAAACAAAAAAAAATGCCACAAAAAATTGATTTCGAATCAAAAATTTTTTTTAATACCTCTCCTCTACCTCACTTTATTTAAAAAAACTTTAGCCTAAAGAAAAAAAATCATAGATTTCGACACACCAAGTCATCACTTCTCTATTAAGTCAACAAAAAACCCATAATCAACCAAATCCAATGTCTAAGCAAACAAATAAGTAATTAATAACCGATGTAATATTAATTATCTACATAATTTAGACAAATCTAAAAATATTCATGTGGTTTAAATAATTATTTATTTAATTTAATATGGATATGGGTTCTTATACTAGCTTTGATGAAATAAAAAATGGTTTTCATTATGGATTAATTTACAAAAACAAAAAAGAAGAAATCGAAGCAATAGTTTCCTATACATCCTTAGGAATCAAAAGAAATCAAAAATGTTTATTGATTTTAGATGATGAAGTTGAAGAAAAAACCTATGAATTAGATTCAAATGGCATTAAGAAATTAATTTCTACTCATCTAAAAAAAGAAAAAACTGAAAAAGAAAAAAAGAGATTGAAAGAAATTTTTAGGGCTGCAATCCAGAAAAAACAATTACAGTTTAAAAACAAAAAAGAAATATATCAAGATAACAAAGACATCGATAAAGAAAATGTAATAAAGAAGTTAAGACGAGAAATAAATAAAGCGTTAGAAAAAGGATATAGTGGTTTATTTATTGCAATTGAACTTACATGGTTTTTAAGAGAAAGCAAAAACAAAAAAGAATTATTTGATTACGAAAGAGAACTAAATCAGTTTTTTCAAGACAATAAAATCACTTTACTGTGTCTATATACAGAAAAATGGTTTCCAGAACACTGTTTAGTTAATGCTATAAAAACACATCCCTATTTAGTGATAGACAATAAAATACATAAAAACAATTATTACTTACCTCCTGAGTTATATGAAGTACAGGAAAAAGAAAAAATACACAAAAACCACCACAAAAAAATAATAAATGACATAAAAAACCAAAAAAAGTAATAAATAACTTTTATTTCTTTAAGTGAGAACAGAGAAATTATTATTTGGTTTTTAAAATATTAAGGGTTTTTAGAAAAAATAAGTAATTCTTTTCCCTGATTAAGGAACTCATAACTTTTTTGTTGATTCTTCCTTTTCTTTGTTTCTTAATACTTTCTTCAATCTATTTTTGTTTTGATCCTCTTCATTCAAAGCAATTTATTTTTGGAAGTTTTTTCTAAGTAAACATCGAATCTTGCTCCACCTAACTCAGAATCCTTAACCCTTATCCCACCTCCATAGCTTTTTGCAATTTTTTGAATCAAAAACAACCCTAAACCTGTTTTACCTGTTTTTTTATCTTTAAAACCCTTTTCAAAGACTTTTTGTTTCTTTTTATCAGGAATTCCTATGCCATCATCTTCAACAGAACAAATAACTTTGTTTTTCTTTTCTATAGCACTTATTTTTATTTTATTGCCCTGAGAATGTCTTAAAGCATTATCTAAGAGATTTTTAAATAAATCTCTAAGAAGTGCTCCACCTCTTACTTCACTAATGTCTTTTGGACAATTTACTTCCACATCTATGTTTTTTTCTTTAGCTCTCGATTTTACCTCATTAGATAAATCATTCAATAATGACGCCAAATCTATTTCTTTAATCTCCTCTTTTCCAATTTTTTTCATCGCCCTAACTTTGTTTATTATTTCTTCGCTTTGTTTAACCGCCTTTAAAGCCTTATCAATGTATTTTTTAAGTTCTTCATCTATTTCTTTTTCTTTCATTAGTTCTAAGTACCCTTCTATCACTTGATTCTTGTTCTGCACATCATGCCTCAACAAACTATGAAGAAATCTCTTTCTTTTCTCGGTTTTTCTTTTACTAACAAAGACAAATGAAACCATTAAAGAAAATACAATGAAAACCAAAATTGAAAATACACGAGTATAGAGTTCTATTCTCGGAATATTAAATAAAAGGATATCAAGATAAGGTTCTTCGTAATAAAAAAAGAAATCAATGAAGGCTTCCACACACCAAATAACTAAACCAAAAACACCTAATAAAGTAAGTACATATGTGTTTAGAAAAAACTCTTTTAGCCAATTAAAGGCTTTTTTTGTTTTCTTATAGAAACCACCTACTATATCCATCTTAAAACCTAATTTTTAAACATTCTACAAAAAAATCTTACGATTTATGCAAATAAATAACCTTTCCTTTTTTCATGGATACATTGAATTTATTCAAACCCCCTATTTAAAAACTTATTTTTTTAATTAAGGGTATTTGAAGAAAAAAATAATTGAATCTAACTTAATTAATTATTAATTTATTTTTTGATATTTCATCGTCTC
Source organism: uncultured archaeon (assembly GCA_964411605.1). Lineage (GTDB taxonomy): Archaea > Halobacteriota > Methanonatronarchaeia > Methanonatronarchaeales > Methanonatronarchaeaceae > PZKD01. The sequence goes on from CAYPLQ010000074.1 coordinate 4,579, forward strand.
TAAAATCCTTTTCTAATGTTTCTCTATTAATTTGTGTAGCAAAGTAATTTACATTGAATATAACTTCTCCTTTTATGATTTTGTTTTTTATTTCATATTTTTGTGTAACTTCGAAACTATTATGTGGTTTTAATTGCCCCAAATAAGTCAATTTTTGATTTACTTTATCCAAACTAACTTCGTCATAAACCATTTTTTCCTGAACTAAGACACCATTTGGGTTATATTCTTTATAAATTAAGCTATATTTTATTATTTGAGGTAAATAAGATGCCTTAATTGATTTATTCACTGTCTCAGCACATCTATTTGAGTTAATAACTAGTTCCTCGTTATAATAAACTGCAATTACTTTGGTTTTAGAGTCATCCTCGTATTCATCAAATTTGTAGATAAAACCATCAAATTGACCTGGAACCTCAACTAAATCAGTTCCTCTTATATCCCTATTCACCCTAAAGATTGAGTCGGTTTCTTCATTGTATACAAAAAATACTGCATTAATAGGTATTTTTGTCTCATTACTAATAAATAACCAAACACTACTACATCCCTTAAATTCTACTTCACTTGAATTACTTACAAACTCCAAGTATTCTTCTGTATCTATGATCTCAATTTCTTCATATAACCTAACTGGGTTGGTCCCTTCATTAAATACCGTATTTGTTGAAGAAATTTCTTTGTCAATCATATTTAAGACTATAGAACTTATCCAAGGATTTTCTTCATTTACATTAATATCTATAGTTCCTGCTTCTAGATAACCATAGGCCTTTTCTTTGTCTTCAGAAAAATAACCTAGGCCTTCACTAATAATTAAAGGAGAGACCAAAACCACTATTACTAGAAACAAAATAATAGTTTTTTTATTTATTTTCATCTAATTTCCTCTCTTTTTTATTTAAATCAACTAATTTCTTGACTTCAGCAATAATAAGAATAAATGAAGGTATTAATATAAGTAAAATGTATCCACCTAAGCTATTAGCTTTTAAAAGCAATAAACCATAAAATGGGAAAGATAAAACCATTTTTCCCACAATTTCATCATCACTAATTCTCTTCATATCAGCTTCTTCCATCGCATCTCCTTTAGTAACTAACCTAGTATCTTTTCCTGTTATTTTTTCAATAACTCTATGAGTAACAGTTTTCTCTCCAGCTTCGAATGTAATTATGTCACCAACTTCTATTTCATCTACACCAGATTTTTTAACGATTATAACGTCACCAGGACTTAATTTAGGTTCCATACTACTAGATAAAACAATATATGATTCATCAGCCATCACTATTCCTGGTAAACCATAAATAACTACAGGAAAAATTAAAGCAAATAAAACTAATGCAAAAATTATTTTTAAGTATTTTTTGTTCAATTAAATCACATTTGATTAATTCTTAATTATCTAATTGGCCTCAGATTTTTTTATTCATAAATTAATTAAAAGAGTTTAGAAAAAATTCTAAACTCTCATTTTATTTAGGATTTCTTATTTTATGTTCTCTATTTTTTATTCTTCACTGACTTGTTGATCTAGTTGAGGGCAAAGAACACCTACAGCCATGTCTCCATAGCCTACAGTGTGTGGACTCATTCCGATGTATGGTTCGTATCCTACTGCAGTTCCATCGTTTTGGTTTATTGTCCAGATGTAGCCATCAGCTCCATTGAATCCGTTTGTTGATCCAACTAAATCACCGGTTCCAGCTTCACGTATTGAGATACCTGTGAAATGATCAGGTGATGGTGAAGCAGGGGTAACTAACTCGTTTCCATTTAGTGTGCCGATATCAACTTCGTAAAAAGCATTATCTGCGTTTGTGTAAACTATTAGATCTCCTTGTGCATTGAATATTAAGTCAGCTCCTGCTACATTGAAGTCTAGGGTTCCTAGTATTTCTACGTCTAATGT
>CAYPLQ010000075.1:0-1716 GCA_964411605.1 uncultured archaeon
AGCTAAAAACATAGCACAACGGGCACTAGGCAAACCTGAAACAAAATCAATGGTTAGTGCAGGGGACTTTGTGGCAAGTCCCGCTAACTCCCTAGCTATGACCTAGCCTCTGTACATCAAGCTGGATAAAGCGGAGAAGAACCCACGAATTGGCTGGAAGCCCAACACCTTTAGGCGTTTGGGAGGATGTCACAAACATGATAAAAAAACAAAATGGAGAAAAAATCTACGAAAAAACAGAAATCGCGGATTCTTTCCTTAAAAGAACAAAGGGCTTAATGTTTAAAAGAAACATACCTGAAAATTATGCATTAGTTATTGTATTTGATAAGGATAAAAAAACAAATTTACATATGTTATTTGTTCCTTTTGACGTGGAAGCTGCTTTTTTGGATTCAAAAAACAGAGTCAAAAAAATTGAGACACTAAAGGCTTGGACTGGGAGAGCAAAGGGAAAGGCAAAAAAAATCATTGAAGCAAAAAACCTGTCAGATAAAATAAAAGTAGGTGATGAACTAAAAATACAATAAAGAAAAACTTTATATTTAATCTTAGTTAATATTTTTTTTCGTTAATCTATTGTTAAGCTATACATTAGTAATAAGAAACCAATTGTTGTTAATAAATGATCAACTGTTAATACTGTTTTTACGTTATTAAATTGATTTAAGAAAGCACTAATCGTTGTTGCAACTGCAGCTGTCATTATAAAACCAAATCCAATTGATAAAGCAATCATCTCGGTTCTTTGTGTTCGGGCATATGATCTTATTGCTAAACCAACCATTGTTAATCCAGCAACCACTAAGATTGAACTAATAACTACATATAGTCCTTCAATCACCATCATCGAAACCACCAAAAAACATTAAAAAACACTCCTTAATATAATAACTTAACATTTATCAAAAATGATAAAACCACTTTTTTCATAATTCATTCCACACACTAACCAATTTATCTTCTTCCCGTTCACTCTCCACTACCTCAATATCAAATCCATCTTCATTATCTAAATAAAGATGAAGTTCCTCAACATTGCTCTTATATACCTTAACTGTTCCACCATTTTCAGAAATAGTTTTGCCATCAATTTCTAGTAATTCACTCTCTAATAAGTCATCAATTCTCCGATAACTTGTAGCAATGGGTATATCAACTTCTTCACTAACTTCCTTAACTGTCTTAGGTTCCTGCATCTCACAAAGAATCTCAAAATTATATTTTTCTCCTAATAACCTAACCAACTCAACCCCATCCATCAAAATCCCCTATTTTCAATTATAAATAAAAAAAATAAAAAAGAAATTAAAGGAGTTTGGTTTTTGTTTATGATAGGTCTACAACGTCTTTACCGGATAGTGATGCGGGTACAAATACTTCTACCAATGTTTCTGAACCCTGATCGGGCGTTATAGTTATTGAACCACTTTCACTAGTTCCTAAACCAGCTGGCGATCCACCCCTTATTGCTGAGACATTTATTGTGATTTTAATTGTATCTCCAGTTTCACTTAACCTAGTATCGGAATCGCCCTTAACAGAACTAGTTGAGAAATATTGAGAACCATTCTCTTCTGTCATACCTAAAACACTGGTACTATTATATGTTAAATCAACAGCCTTTTCATCATCTACATAAGTTATTACTGCTTCTTCTAAATCTATTGGATCGCTCCCTGCCTTTAATTTCACATTTATTGCCACACTAGTAAC
>CAYPLQ010000075.1:1726-6463 GCA_964411605.1 uncultured archaeon
GCTGGATATGTGCCTCTTATTGCTGAGACATTTATTTTAATTTTAATTGTATCTCCAGTATCACTTAACCTAGTATCAGAATCACCCTTTACACTTGTGGTAGAGAAATAATCTGAAGCGTTTTCTTCATTACTCATACTTTTTACAACATCTGTACCATTATAAGTTAAATCAACAGCGTTTTCATCATCTACATAAGTTATTACTGCATCTTCCAAATCTATTGGATCGCTTCCTGCTTTTAACTTAACATTTATTTCAACACTTGTAACATTAGTTTCATTATATACATTTCCTATTACGCTCTGTGCTGATACCCCTGTTGCTACTTCACCAGTAGCTTGCTCACCAGTCTGTGATGCTTGTTCTTGCAAGAAACCAGCAGTATTAATCAAAACTGCTGCGGCAATAGCAGCTACCAATACCATTGCGATGAACACAATTAGTGTACCAATACCGACTTGCCCTGAATCATCACTAAACATGTTTTTTAACTTAGGTATCTTCATCTCCTATCTCACCTAGTTAATTATTAATTGTGGATAGGGGTTACTTAAACCCTAAGCCCTTTTATCAAAAATGAAAACAGTGTTTTTTTAAATAATAGTGTTTTCTCAATTAAGAAAAAAACTTAATAATTTCTTATTAAACTGTTATGAATGTTGAAACAAATTTCTGTGTTAATACAGAAACTATTGAACCTGTCCACACTAATCCTACTAAATGAGGATATGCATTTATTTGATGGCCTCCATCAACTACTTTTATCATCATTGAAGCTATTGCTGCATTAGCTATCACAAATAAAAGTATTATCGAGGTTACTTCTGGTATTGAATAAATTTTTGTGTGAATTAGTTGTCCTACTCCAGCAGTTCCTGATATTGCAGTTTGATCAACTATATTCATCATTAATTTAACTACCTCAATTCCAACAAAGAAGGCAAATGTTGCTGCTCCTGTTATACCATAGATTACTCCTATAAACGTTAGAGTTACTTGTTTTCTTTTTTGTCTTAATTCAAGAAGCACTTTGAAGTTGTCACCAATTATGTTACCTAAGACCTCGGGGTCACCGCCCTTATCTCTTCCCCTGTAGTAGAGGTCACTAAATTTTTGTACCAAATATGACCTAGTTTCTCTCGCAAACCCCTTCCAAGCTAGTTTTTTGTTTATCCTAGTATTAAGTCTTTTATATAAATTCTTTATTTGTTCTGTAAGTGTTCCAAAATCCTTTTCTTTCAATGATTCTAATACATCTTTACTAGTAGATTGTTTTGCTGCTTCAGCAGCTCCAAGAGACCTAATAAATGATGGAAATGATTTATCTCTTTTCTTGATTTTTCGTTCCTCTAACCGCATAATTATACCTGGATAAGCCAATGGAGTTACTGGTATTGCAAAATAAAACGCCATCGGTAAATTAAATGGTAATTGAATTGGTGAAAACCCAAAGTAGTCTCCTAAACTAATTAATGACAAAACCACTACACCTATTGCAGCAATTATTATCGAAGAAAGTACTTTTTTATCGAAAGTGGTTTTAGATGACAACCAAACCGGGTCATGTGGTAATTTTACTGATGTAGCGTATAAGAAACCTGTTTCTACAAAAATATACATCATTACTGCGCCTATTAATAAATAATTTGGGTTTATTCCTGTTAATATTGGTATAATTGTCGCTAAGACAACTACAAATGAAACAGATAATGTCATTGATAAAAAGAGGTCCTGAAAAACTTCTAAGTCATCCAGAGATCCGCGATACATTGCTTCGAATTCTGACATAACTGTCTTTTGTTCATTTCTTAGAAATGTTTCAAGAGATTGTCCAGCTCCTAGGTTATAGGCGATTCTCTCTAAAAAATCAGCTAATAGAGGTGAAGGTGTTCTTTTTGATTGAAATCGCGCGGCTTCATCTAAGGACATGTTCCATGTTCTCACTAATTCAACTATTTTCCCCATTTCCTCCGCCACAGCACCAAGTTCAGTTCTCTCAGCTATAGATTCAAATACATCTATTCTTGAGATACTTGTAGTGCTCATCGCAGTCATGCTTGTTATAAATAAGTGAAGAACTTCTTCAATCTTGACTCTACGACGATCTGATGCAGCTTTTGGATAAAAAACTACGACAAAAACAAAAAAAGGTGGGAAAAGAAAAACCAAGAAAGTTAATGGCCCTAATAAGGACTGTAATAAAAAATATAAGGCAAAAGATGCTGCGAAACCCATGACTAATATAGGTAAAACATATTTTAGTAAATAACCAACTACGGATTCTCCTACTACAACCTCTATTGATCTTTTCCAACCAAATCCTTTATTACCAACTCCTTCCTCAGGCAACTCTAAACTACCTCCATGCCCTCTGGCTTAGAGACATCAAAAGGCAAACCCTCTAAGCCTTCTCTTTGATAAGTATTTATCACTTCATTAACTTCATTGTAACCTAATATTCCTTCCTGAATCATGGCTTCAATTATGTTTTCTCTTAACTCCAAGTCCTGATAAATTCTTCTTCTATCCTCATATCCTTTTTTAGAAGCAATTTTTTGTTCTAATATATAGGAATTATTCATTCCTTTAAATATGATTTCATCCTCTACAGGATCCCATTCAAAGACTTCCCGGGTAACTATTCCGCCAAGCTCCTCGGAATAGCCCTCAATTTCATTGATCGATGTAACTCTTCTAAGGCCTTCTCCCTTTCTCATTATGTAGTTCTGGAAAATTGCGATGTTTAAGTTCCCAAAAAATGTTTCTGGTACATTAATTGGTTCACTTGTAAATCTCTGAATCATGCTTTCAACATCCTCTGCATGGAATGTACACATAACTGGGTGACCTGTTTGCATAGCCTGGAAAGCCATTCTTCCCTCAACTCCTCTGACCTCACCAATGATTATGTAATCTGGTCTTGAACGAAGAGATGTCTTCACTAAGTCAAACATACTTACCTCGCCCTCATCATCACTATCTCTTGTAAGTAGTTGTTGCCATGCATCATGTGGTGGAACAACTTCTGCAGTTTCTTCAGCTGTATATATTTTCGAGTCATTAGGAATGAAAGACAACACCGCATTCAGAGAAGTGGTTTTACCTGATGCTGTTTCTCCAACAACAAATGCACTCATATCGTTTTCCAGAGCAAGCCACATATAAGCCGCTGCTTTTGGAGAAAAAGTACCCCACTTCGTTATTTGAGCAATTGTCAGAGGTGTCTCATCTTGTTGCCTAATAGTTAAAGTTGGTCCGTTAATAGATACATCATCACTATAAACTAAATTCAGCCTAGATCCATCAGGTAATGTAGCATCTACTATTGGATCAGAATCACTTACGGGGGTCCCAACTCTTTCAGCCGTTGATCTAACAAATCTATCCATCTCGGATTTATTCTCAAATTCTACATTTGTCTGTGTTAAGCCAAAAACACCGTGATCCACAAATACTTCATTTGGACTGACAACGTGGATATCTTCGTTATTCGGATCTCTCAATAAGGGCTCAAGCGGCCCTAACCCAATTATGTCTCGATTAAGCCGATACCTAAATTTTTTGTATTGATAAGGCCCTAATTCAACTATTTCATAACCAAAAAAATTCTTAAAACGATCTATTAACTTACTACCAAATCCTCCAGAACCACCATCTAATACCCTAGTTGTCTTACTCAACAACTCCTCTATCATCGCATCAAATTCTTTTTCAGAAGAAGGAGGACCATGGTTCACACTCTGATCCAATATTTTTTTCTTAATAACACCAAATTTGTCTTCCTCGTCTTCACCTAACTCAGGTTCTATTGCAAAATATTTCCTATCTTGTCCAGGACCAGAATAGACATGACTAAATAACAAATCCCCAGCTGGATAAAGAACATTTGGAGAATCCTCGTGCTCTTTCTCAGGTTCCTCAACCAAGATAGGGTACTCTCCAGTTATTTTTTTAAACCAAACAAGATGCTTCTTCAAATGCTTATTTCTCTCCGCCATCCTCCTCAAATCAGATGACAGAGTGGTTTGACCGCGAGTTCCTGTTCTAGCCATTGTTATACTCAAATAATTACATAGATCTTACTTCAAAATTATAGTTTAACTAACAATTAAAAAACCTTTTCTTATAAAACCTTTTCCCAAATAAACACCAAAGGGTTTTTAATAATAAATTAAGCACAATCAGAAACTAAAAAACAAAAAAACATATTGATTATAAATAAAAAAAAGAACCAAGCCCCCCTCCTCGATTATAACTACCTAACCTCTTTTATGTTTTTCATATGTTGGAAAACTTTATTTTGTTTCGGATGTTTTTTCTATGACTGACTTCTCCCACGGCTGAAGCTCGTGGGGTTCTCCAGTCGAACACCGTTTTAGCACACAGCATCTCCTTTCTCTGCTGGAGTTCTGGGCACAGCCAGTAGTGCCCCCGCCTCGGATAGAGGTCTTCGAATAGACTTACCCAAAGCTCGTTTAGCAATATTAGATGCTCCATTTTTGTCCGCATTATCTTCCAAACCACAATCTCTACAAACGAACTTTCCCTGTCCGATCCTCTTCGTGTTTTGACTTCCGCACTTGTTACAAGTCTTCGAGGTATCCCTCTCATCCACTTCAATAACTCTAATTCCTTCCCATTCAGCCTTATATTTGATGAAACGCTTCAGTTTGTCAAATGGGAACTTGTGGAGTTTATCGTTGAACTTTCTACCCTTATCCTCTTGTTCTCTGA
>CAYPLQ010000076.1:0-5953 GCA_964411605.1 uncultured archaeon
CCTATTATTAGTTGTCCGGGTTCAACGTGGTTTTCCATCATTAATTGATGACAAACACCCTCCCCAACATCATAGAGCCTCACACCTTGTTCTTCAGCAAATTTTCTTAATTTCACTTGATTGTTTGCAGCATCTAATGAATCAGCCGGAGCCTGATGATCAAAAACCAAAAAAACACTCTCATTATCCCATACTTCTCCACTTACTTCTTTAAAAGCATCAACTGCTAATGGAGCTGTTATATCATTTGCCATAGCTAAATCTATTTCTGCAAAAGCATAATCACCAGCTGATAAGTCCTCTTGAGCTTTCTTTGATAATATTTTTTCAGAAATGGTCTTACCCAACAAAACCACCTAATTCCGCCTAATCAAATGATTTTTAATTAAATATTTCTTTCCGAAAAAAATAGAAAAAAGATAAAATAATGTGGTCATATATTGATACAGTGAAGTGACCCCTACCTATATCAAAGATTTAAGGGGGGCTTCCTTGCGGGCCTTATCCATGGAAGGGGTCTGCCTTATCTACCGGGATTGTCTCATACACCCAGTCGGCAAGGAACTTGCGCTTTGAAGAAGACTGGATTAGGGGATAGTTCCCATATACTAACCCAATGAGGGGTTCCTTATTCCTCAGCGGCTGCTCCACGCAACCACTATCTCCCTACTCCAAGTGTTTCGGGCTTACCTAGAGATTTTTTGGCCAATAAATGCGGTGGCCGCGTAATTTGTTAAGGCAGAACGCCTAACTGCCAAGGCTTAATTGGTTCGAGAACCATTTTACATTTGTGGTGTAAGGGGGGTCCGTGTATCCCCTACCTATATCAGAGATTTAGGAAAGGGGTCTTATTGCTCCCTTACAAACCCACAAAGAGATAAGTGATTCGATATGGAAGAGATCGAAGAGATTTATCAAAAAATAATCAATAAAACAGACAAAAACCTCACTAAAAAAGAATTTGGGGATTTAATAGAAGAGAAAATCGGAGAACTCGGTGGTTTATGTGATAAAGAGACTGCTGCAAAGTTAATTGCTAGAGATTTTGACATAAATCCTGAAGAGAAATTCTTGAAGGTAAATGAAATTGATGAAGAAATGGAGAGAGCTTCTTTTGTTGCAAAGGTCATTGATTCTAGAGAGATTAATACCTTTGAGAGAGAAGATGGTTCCGTTGGTCGAGTAGCTAACTTGACGTTAGCTGATGATACAGGAGAGATTAAAGTTGTTTTATGGGATGAAGATGCTGATTTAGTTAAATTAGGTGAGATAGAGGAAGGAGATGTGTTAAGGATAAGGAGAGGTAAAGTGAAATCTGGTTATTCTGGTCCAGAAGTTAATTTAAGTAATGTAAGCGATGTCACTAAGGAAGAAGACCCTGGTTTTGAGGTCAAGGTTAATGAAAAAACACCTATAAGTGACTTAGAAGAAGATATGGGTTCTGTAAATATTTTTGCTGAAGTAATTGATGTAGGTGATTTAAGGGAATTTGAAAACGAAAATGGTGAAGGAAAGGTTAGATCAATTAAGTTGGGGGATGAAACAGGGAAGATCAGAGCTAGTCTCTGGGGAAAACATGCTGAATTAGAACTAGAAGAAGGTGACAGATTAAGGATAGAACACGCTTATACTAGGGAAAGATATGGTGAAGTCGAATTAAATGTCGGTTATCGTGGGAAAACAGAGATAAAAGAAAATGGAGTTAGTTATAAACAAAAAATAACTTCTCTTTCTGAAGTGAGTGAAGGAAAAAAATTTGACGTTAAGGGCCGGGTGACAGGTGTTCAAGATATTCATTACTTTGAAAAAAAAGATGGAAGTGAGGGAAAGGTATCTAATATTTATTTAAAGGATGATAGTGATGAGAGAAGAGTGGCTTTATGGGGTGAAAAAGCTGATTTTGTTGAAAAATTGGAGCCTGGTGACACTGTATTTATTGAGGATGCTAGAGCCACAAGTAACAATGATAGGGTTGAATTAAGTGTTGGGTGGAGTTCGAGTATAGAAAAGATAAGTGAAGAAAAAGAAGAAGTCGAATCTATTTCTGAGATAAGTGGAGGAGAGCGTGTTAAAGTCGTAGGAACTGTTATTGATGATGACATCATAGATGATGGAGAGGGAAGTGTTTGGGTGCGTGGTAATTTACCCGAAATCGGTAAGAGAGTAAAGGTTATTGGTGAATCATTTGTTGAAAACAATAGAGTCTTTGTGGAATTAAGTGAATTTGAAGTAATTTCTTATTCAGAGAACGAGATTAAAGATATCGCGGAAAATTTGTTGAAACAAATCGGTGAAAAATAGATTTGATTACCTTAGGGAATAAATTACTTAATAGTTTTAATTAACTCCTTTGGGTGTTTATTTTATAAAGAAACTCAAAAAAATGGGTTTGTGAGGAAAACAAAATGGTTGAACAAGATAAGTTAGAAGAATTACCTGGTGTAGGTCCTGCGACTGCAGAAAAATTAATGGACAGCGAATTTGATAATTTACAATCCATAGCTGTTGCTACTCCAACAGAATTAGCTGCAAGTGCTGATGTTGGTGAAAAAAACGCTAAAAACATAATTAATGCTGCTAGGGAAGAAGCCAATATCGGTGGATTTGAAACTGGTAATAAGTTATTAGAAAAAAGAGAAGAGGTAGGCAAAATCAGTACTTTGTGTGATGAATTTGATGACTTAATGAATGGAGGAATTGAGACCCAAACCATAACGGAACTATATGGTGAATATGGATCAGGTAAAACACAAATAGCTCATCAATTAGCTGTAAGTGTTCAATTACCTGAAGAAGAAGGTGGATTAAATTCTCCAGCTATTTATATCGACACAGAAAGTTCATTTAGACCAGAAAGGATTAAACAAATGGCTAAGGGCGTTGGAATCGATGAAGAAGAGGCTTTAGATAATATTCATGTAGCAAGAGCATATAACTCAAATCACCAAATGCTATTAGTTGAAAAAGCAAAAGAATTAGCTAAAGAATTAAAAGAAGAAGATAATGCTCCCAGATTATTGATAATAGATTCATTAACATCACACTTTAGGGCAGAATTTGTTGGAAGAGGTGCTCTCGCTGAAAGACAACAAAAACTAAATAAACATCTTCATGAAGTCATAAAATTCACAAATCTACATAACGCAGCTGGATTGGTAACAAATCAAGTTCAAAGTAATCCTGATAGTTTCTTTGGTGACCCTACAAGACCTATCGGTGGAAACATACTGGGCCATATGGCTACTTTTAGGCTTTATTTAAGAAAATCCAAGGGCGATAAAAGAATTGCAAGATTAGTTGACTCTCCTTGCATTCCAGAAGGAGAAGGAGTATTTATAATAACGGAAGAAGGGATTAGAGACTCCTAAATTAGTCATTAAATAAAGCTTGATGTTCTTTAAAAAGAGATGAAAGCTATTGCAATCGACATTGATGGAACTATTACTGATGAAAAAAGACATCTAAGCCTAAAAGCAGTGAAAGAGTTAAGGAAAGCCAAATCAAGTGATATTAAATTGGTTCTTTGTACAGGAAACATTGCTTGTTTCGCTAGATCTGCTGCTATTTTGATTGGAACTGATGAACCTGTTATCGCAGAAAATGGTGGAGTAATTGAAATTAAAGACAAAAAAGAAATTGTTTTAGGTGATAAAAGCGAAGTAAAAGAAGCTTATAGTTTTTTGAAACAAAAAATAAGTGTTGAAAGATATTTTGAAGATAGAAAAACAGAAATTGTTTTAAAAAATGATTTAGATGTTTCTAAGGTAAAGGAAATAGTTTCTAGTTTTGATGTTCAAGTAATTGACACTGGTTTCGCTGTTCATCTAACACCAATCAACGTTAGTAAAGGAAAAGCCCTTAAAAAGGTTTCAGATATATTGAATATGGATTTAAGTGATTTTTTAGCGATAGGAGATTCTTTAAATGATATTAGTTTATTAAAAACTGCAGAGATAGGTGTTGCTGTTGAAAATTCTCCTATTGAATTAAAAAATAGTGCTGATTTGGTTTTAGATGAAAAAAATGGAGATGGTGTAGTAGTTGCTTTAAGGAAGTTTCTAGATTACGAAAAGTGATGAGAAAATTGCTGCAAATACTCCTGTTAAAAATATTCCATCAAATGTTCCAGCTCCTCCAATACTCACCATATTAACTCCTGTTTTCTTGATTTTTCTTAAATTAAATAAATCAGCACCTATTAAGACACCTATGACTCCAGCAATAAACGAAATCTTTGCTAAAACTGAGTAAGGCACATTAAATAATGAAATTGTTGCTAAAGAAGAGAGAACTGCTGTTAAGGGAGGGATTATCATTGGAATTCTGATTCCTCCTCCTTTGATGATTTTTGCGTTTTTATAACTAACGTAAATAACAATAAATGTTGCAAGTAATGTTGCATAGACTTCAAATTTACTTAAAGTGGTTAATAAATAAAAAGAAATGATTGTAGGAATAATTGCTCCACCTAGGTTTAGGTAAACTCTTATGTATTTGTTTCGTTTAAAAGAAATTGAAAACCCAAAAAAATCTGTTCTTTTATCTTCAACAAGTGGTCTTTCATTTTTTAGTTTAAAAAGAGGTATATTGACTGCGCTTCCGAATAATATTGATAGATAAATAAACAATGTCACTAAAGGAGAAAAGCCGAGGATATACCCTACTGATAAAACTACATAAGCTAATAAAAAGGGAAGGAATAAAAAAATCAATAGAAGAGGTAATGCAAGAGGAAAAAATAATGAATTTTTATGCAATTAATAATCACCAAACAAAAATTTTTGTTTATTAATAAAAAAATATTGATTTTGTTAATAATTTGTATTTTGGGTAAAATTGTTTAGATCCGTGTTTATAATATTTTTAATAATTAGAGGGGCTGAGAATAAAAATGAAGATTGCATTAATATCTGATGTGCATGCGAATTTTCCTGCTCTGGAATCAGTTTTTGAAGAAATAAGCGGAGTTGATGAAGTTATTTGTGCTGGAGATGTAATTGGATATAATCCTTATCCGAGTAAGGTTATTTCTTTTTTTAAAGAAAAAGAAATTTTTTCGGTTTTAGGGAACCATGATTTAGCTTTTTTGGAAGAAGATACTTCTTGGTTTAATCCTTATGCGGCTGAGGCAATAAATTGGGCTATCGAAAAGACCTCGCAGGATGAAAAAGAATACATTAGGAGTTTGCCTAAGCACTTAGAAAAAGAATTTGGGGATATAAGTTTTTATGTAACTCATGGAAGTCCTTCTTCTATCAGTGAATATGTTTATCCAGGAACCAGTTCTTTTAAATTAAGGGGAATGCTTAGTGAAGTAGATTCAGATGTTTTGGTGCTAGGACATACTCATATTCCTTTTATAAAGGAATTTGATGAGGGATTTGTTGTTAATCCTGGTTCTGTTGGCCAACCTAGGGATGGTGATAAAAGAGCTAGTTGCTTGGTAATTAATTTGGGTGAGATGAATTTTGAGTTACATAGGATAGAATACGATATTAAAAAAGTAAATAAAGAAATAGAGGAATCTAGTTTGCCAAATAAATTAGGTAATAGGTTGTTTTATGGTCAGTGAACCTATACTTTCACTACTACCATGTCCTTTATTGCTTGAACTGAGTCAAATGGTATTAGTATAAACTCGTCTTCTGTCTCGAATGCTGATTTATCAATTCCCATTTTTGGGTCAACAACCAAGTCCTCTAATTCACCAGTTTTTAAGTTGGCTGTTATGTTATATATCTTACCTAATTCGTCTCCATTTGAGCTAACTACTTCTTTATCCGATAATTTTTTTGCGGGTATTTCAGTCATTTTTATTTCCTCCTTTAATTAGCGGTAACCAGTTATGTCTTCTTCTACACCAGTTCCAGGGCTTCCTTTTAACTTATCTTCCATCTCTTTATAATAGTCTTTTGTTTCTTGATCTGCAGTTGGATGTATTTCCTCCATTGCT
>CAYPLQ010000076.1:5963-6403 GCA_964411605.1 uncultured archaeon
AAGTTTTTGTTTTTGATTTCTTTGGTTTCTCTATCTTCTCTTAGAGCTAGCATTGCAGCTTCCCTACATAATGATTCTATGTCAGAGCCTACGTATCCCTTTAATTGTTTAGCTAGTTCCTTGATATCTACTTCATCACTTAAAGGCATCTTTTCTGTATGTATTTCTAGTATTTTTTCTCTTGCTTCTCTTTCTGGAACAGGGACATATATTCTTCTGTCAAATCTTCCTGATCTTAGTAATGCAGGGTCTATGATGTCGGGTCTATTTGTTGCTGCTATTATCACTACGTCTTCAAGTCCTTCCATTCCATCTATTTCTGTCAATAATTGGTTTACAACTCTTTCAGTTACTCTGTTCTGGCTTCCACCTCTTTTTGGTGCTATTGAATCTATTTCATCGAAGAAAAGGACTGTGGGAGCTGTTTGTCTTGCTTTTCT
>CAYPLQ010000077.1:0-6393 GCA_964411605.1 uncultured archaeon
AAATCAAATATTTCACTCAACTCTAAAACAGGATAAGTGCGATCCTGGTATCGAGTTATTTCCTTTCCCTCAACAACTTCGGTTTCAAGGTCCTTTTTGACCTTATCCAAGTGCTTTACTGGGACACCAAACCTTTCACCTGCTACTTCTGTCAACAACACTCTCGCTATTGAGACAGAGAAAGGTAAAGACAATCTAACTAATGTGCCCTCATCGATTTCGCTTTCAACTTCTATAGAACCATCTAAGTTCTCAACAGTGTTTGAAACAACATCCATCCCTACACCTCTCCCACTTACATCTGTGATTTCTTCTTTAGTGCTAAAACCACTCTGAAAAATCAATTTATAAGCTTCTTCATCCTCCATCTCTTTAGCTTTCTCTTCAGTTATCATTCCTTGGTTAATCGCTTTTTCCTTAACAGCTTCCGCATCAATTCCCTGGCCATTATCCTCAACTTCAATAATAGCTTTGTTTCTCTCTCTTTTCCCTCTTAACTCGATCTTACCTCTCCTAGGTTTTCCTTTCTTTTCACGTTCCTCAGGATCCTCAATGCCGTGGTCAACTGCATTACGAATTATGTGCATCAAGGGATCACTTATTTGGTTAAGAATAGTTCTATCTAATTCAATGTCCTCTCCCTCTATAGTGAAATCAATTTTTTTGTCCTGTTGAGTAGATAAATCACGAACCATTCTAGGAAAACGATTAACAACTTTTTTGAGAGGAACTAACCGCATATCCATTATCGTGTTCTGTAACCTAGTCGAGATCTTATCTAATTCCTTCAATTCTTTATCGACCTTACTCAAATCATCTTCTTCAACACTCTTCTTGATCTTCATTCGACTAATAACGAGTTCCTTAACCCTATTCATTAAGTTATCTATCTTATCAACATCAACTCTAACAGACTGAATTTTGTCAACAGAACCAACCGAAGAACTCTTAGTTTTAGGTTCTTTTTCCTTAGAATCCATAGCTTCTTTTTCCTGATTTTCTTCATCTTCTCTGATTTCATTAACTTCTTTTATTTCAAATCCCTGTATTTTTCTTTTTTCTTCCAATAACTCACTTAATCCATCTTTTTCATCTGTTTCTATCAATAAACTAAATTTTTCCTCAAATTCACCGTCTTCTATTTTTTCTTTAGTTGGCTTAGAGTAATCAAAAGAAAAACCACGTTCATTTAATGACTTAAGAAGAAGTTTTGCATCTACACCCAACATAGGAGATTCTTCCATAAATACTTCTACTAAAAAGTGATTATCCGATAAATCCTCCACTTCACTTAACCAACCCTGATTTGAAGAACCAAGTTTTTCTCCACCACTTTCCTCGTTTTCCTTTTCTTTAATGAATCCTCTAATCTCTTCTACGAGATTAGTTGGATCAGTTTCAATCTCCCCATCTTTTTCTAATTCATCTAAAATAACATCGATTTCATCAACACCATTGAAGATTGAGTTCATAACTTCTTGATCTACTTTTATCTCTCCTTCTCGGACCTCATCTAATAAGTCTTCAATAGCGTGAGCCAAATCACTTGGACCCTGGAAACCCATAGCCCTAAAATTGCCTTTTAAGGTATGAGCGGTTCGAAAAATCTTGTCTATAGCTTCATTGTCTTGGGGATTTTTTTCAAGTTCAAGTAAGGAATTATTTAATTCAGTAACCATCTCATTTGCTTCACTCAAAAAACTACCTAAATATTCTTTAGACATAGAAATTATCCTCCTACAGATACTTTATCAATAATTTTTTTTGGCAAATCACCTAAAGGAAAGACACCATCAACATCAACAGCCTCAAGGGTTTTCTTAGGAATACCAAATACTTGACTAGTTTCTTTATCTTGAACCAAGATACTTGCACCATTTTTTTTCAAGGCCCTAGCACCTTCAACTCCATCTTTTCCCATCCCGGTTAATAATACACCAACAACAGGATCAGTGATTTCTGCAGCAGCAGAACGCATAGTTAAATCAATAGATGGCTTAACATTATTTATTGCTTCTCCTTCATAGGTCTTGATGCCAATTTTTCCATTAAAATAATCTGTTACTTTTAAGTGACAACCACCCTTTGCAACAACGCCCTCATCGCTTTGCTTAATTAAATAATCTGACTTCTTGTTTAATCGTTCCGCAAAATGTCGTGTAAAAGGACTTGACATATGTTGAATAATTAAAATAGATAATTGAGCCTCTTTAGGCAAACTATTTAAAATCAATTCTATGCATTTCGGACCTCCCGTAGATGCACCAATAATCAAAGAAGAATTTTTTAAATACTCTTTTTTAGGTAATTGGGGTTCTTTTTTCTCTAATTCCTTTTTTTGGTAAACATCTGCTTTTGCAACTTCTTTGACTTTATTAACTAACTTATCTTTTACTTTTGAGATTTCAATAGATGCGTCTCCACCGGGTTTTGCCATAAAATCTACTGCACCTTTTTCAATAGCATCAAAACTTATTTCTGCACCTTTTTTAGTTAAGGCACTTAACATCAAGATAGGTGTTGGTTCTGTCTTCATTATTTCTTCAACTGCTTCTAAACCATTCATAACTGGCATCTCGATATCCATTGTGACAGCATCTGGTTTATGTTCTTTAACTTCTTCAATAGCTTTTTTTCCGTTTTTTGCAGTATCTACTACATCTATACCTCCTTCTTCTAGGATCTTACTTATGACTGTTCTCATAAAACTGGAGTCATCAACAACTACTACTTTTATCATTTTTGATTAAATTACTTCATCTATAGCTTCCATAACACTTGGTTTTTGGAATGGTTTTGTTATGTAGCCATCGGCTCCAGCTTCTATTGCTTTTTCCATCTTTTTTTCTTGACCAACCGATGTACACATAATTACTTTTGAATCAGGGTTCTTTTGTTTTATTTCATCAGTAGCTTTTATGCCGTCTTTTATAGGCATAACTATGTCCATCATAACTATATCGGGTTCATGTTCTTCGTATTGGTTAACAGCTTCAACTCCATTTTCAGCTTCACCAATGATAGTGAATCTTTCTTCCAATATTTGTTTAAGCAAGTTCCTCATAAATTCTGAGTCATCTGCTATTAATACATCCTTTGGCATTTCTAAATCACCAATTAAATAAACTTACCTTATCTATGTGTTAGATACAAAATTAGTGTTTTGATTGATTATCGATTTAGATAAAACCTAGAATACTTTCGATTACCTACCAGAAGTTTTTTATTGTATTCCCCAGCTTTTTAATTTAGATAAAGTAATTAATATTATAACAAAAACATGGAAACTAAACATGGTTTTAAATCCATTCAAAAAAATATTTGGAGGATCAAGTTCTGAAGAAACAAAAGAAGAGGAAATAGATTCGGAAGAAGATTTTGGTGAAGATGAGGGCTTGTTCGAAGAAGATGAAGACCTAGGTGGAGGAGAAGAAGGTTTCTCGGATGAATTAGGTGGGGAAGACGAAAAAACCGCAGAACTTGAAACCCGGTTAAGTGACTTAGAAAACGAAGTAGGTAGTTTATCGTCCACTATTTCTGTAGTTAAAGATGAAAACGAAAGTATTAGTGAAGACCTAGATGAGATGCAGCAAAACATAAGTAAATTACTTGAAATATATGAAGTAGTTACTAGAGACGTTAATCCATTTGTAGAAGCTGAAGGAGGTTCATTTGGAGGAAATGAAGGAGGTGGCTTTGGTTTGTTTGATGAAGGTGGTGGAGAAGAACAAGAAATTGACGATGAGATAATGGATGCGGATGCAGAAGATTTCTTTGAAGGGGAAGCAGAAGAATCTGAGGAAGATATGGAGGATGAAGAACCACCCATGAGTGAAGAAGAATTAGAGGAAAATCAAGAGGTAATTGACTTAGATGAAGAAGAGGAACCGGAATCGAGTGAGTCAAACGAAGTTGAGAATCCTCAAGAGAAATTCAAGGAACTAAAAAAACAAAAAGAACAAGAAGAACCGGAAGATCAAGAAGGAATTAATGATTTTGATGAAGAACCAGGTTTCGAAGAACAACAACCAAAGGAAGAAGTTGAGTCTGGAAAAAATAAAACAGAATTATCCGGTCAACAAGTCGATGAATTTATGGAGAAATTAGATCAAAAATTCGATGAATTAATTGATTCAATGAACCAGAAACAAGAAGAAGACCAAGAAACCGGATCTGGGGAAGAAATGGAAGAAGAAGAGGAAACAGTAGAGGAAGAAGAGGAACAGGAAAAAAAATCACCTAGAAAAGAAGAACCGGAAGATGACTATTACCTAGAAAAAATCAATAAAAACTATAATTCTGACATAATTGTTATGAACTGGGTTAATTACTTACTAACAAGAATGAAGCCAACTGAATTCGACAAATTACTAGATATCTATGTCGACATGAAATGGGTTTCTCCAGAAGTAAAAACTTATTTAAAAAGATTTAAAGAAGGTCTTTCCCCTCAAGCGGTTACGGGATTAGAACTTGATAATGAAGACGTTGAAAATGGCGAGTTGTTGTCAAAAAGAAACGCAAAATTAGGGAGGATAGGTAGAGGCCTATCCGTAGATGATCACATTAGGTCTTTGTTATTTATCTCAAAGTTACGCGGTGAAGAAAACGTCTTAACAAAAGAAAAAATTGATAGAATTAAAGAAGATATCCAATTAATCATAAAATTCAACGAATATGGGTTTTAGCGTATCCGCCTCAACAATAGTTATCTTTATTGCACTTGTTTTGTCAGCAGGAGCAGTTTATACAACATGGGATTACTCACAGGACCAAATAATATCAGCTTACCAAAACGAAAAAACCGATTTATTGAATAAAAAATCAACAGAGATTCTAATAAAAAACACTACCTATAATTCTTCTACAGACACCTATAGTGTCGAAGTAAAGAATATTGGGGAAACTACTTTAATCGTTAACTACACCGACTTATTAACTGATGGAGCAATAAGGACTTCACTTAATTATTCAATAATTAATTCATCAACCACAAGCTATTGGTTACCTGGAGAGACATTAATAATTAATACATCACTCACACAAGAACCAAATAGGACTAAAGTAATTACCTCAAATGGGTTAACGAAAACATTGATTAAGTGAGGCAAACAGATGGCGAGCAGAAGTGGAAGCGAATTAATAATATTCATAGCATCTCTAATAATAGCTGCTTCTGTAGCAGGAGCTATAGTAACAGAAGTTTATTTAACCACCAACAGCTTTGAGACATCTGTAACAAGATTAAATGAACGCATCCAAAGCGATATAAAAATAATAAATGACCCAAAAAACATTCCTTATAACGAAACTGGAAACAATAACTTAACTATTTACGTAAAAAACACGGGTAGAACATTTTTTCCTAAAAAAGCTGATTTAATTGATGTATTGATAGATGGAAGATACCAAACCGATATATCAACTAATGTAGTAAATGGTGAGGAATGGAAACCTAGTAAAGTACTTGAAATAAAAATACATGCACCAGACCTAGAAAACGGAGATCATCGAGTTTCTGTTGGAGTGAATGGAATAAAGGATGTATTAAAGATAAGGTTGTGATAGAATTGGTTGATGATAGAATATATTCCCTCGATCTAGATGACCGGGATAGGTTTAATGAAAAAATTGGGGGCGGAATCCCTGAGGGATCGATTGTTGTAATAGAAGCACCATATGGTGGTGGCAAAAGCGTTATTTCACAAAGAATAATTTATGGGACACTCCAAGAAGACCACACAGTAACGTATCTCTCAAGCGAATTACAAATAAGAGGATTCATTGATCAAATGAATTCCTTGAACTACAGCATTGAGAGTTACTTATTAAATGAACAACTTCTTTTCTTACATGCATACGTTGGTGCAGAAAATGAAAGTGATAGTCAATTACTTAAGAACATGATGGATGCAGAAGCTATGTGGGAGAACGACATAATAATCATAGACACATTTGATGCAATATTGAGGAATGATGCTAAATTCGATGACTTAGTTAGGGAAAGTGAAGGAAGGCAGGGAGCGCTTAAAATTATTTCGTTTTTTAGAGAAATTATTAGTAAAGGATCTACAATTGTCTTAACAGTAGATCCTACGACATTAAATGACGAGGTCCTATCACCTTTTAGAGCTATAGCTGATGTCCATTTTGAGATTGTTATGGATGAGATTGGGGATGAAGTAAGAAGAACTATTCAAGTAAATAGATTCAGTGGAATGGGTCAGCAAGTGGGTGACCAAATAGGTTTCGATGTGAGACCCGATATTGGTATAGTCATAGAATCTAGGACAGTTGCCTAAGCAATTATCTAAATAGTTGAGAAGACACTTTCCTAAATTTTTTGGTTTAGGTAGTGTGATGAATCAACTACAGATATTTTTAAGTGTTTTT
>CAYPLQ010000078.1:0-399 GCA_964411605.1 uncultured archaeon
GGACAATATTAGGCCAGTGATTTTGAGTTGCGAAGGCGTTGAGGAAATCGAAGAAGTTGTTGTCAAAAATTATGGAACAAAGGAAGCTAATGTACCAGGTATTAGTGGTGCCGCAATCCTAGGTGAAGGAGAGGTTTTGAACATAATTGATGTTGAAACTCTGCCTGAGGTGGAAACATGAGTAATATGATGATGGATATTAGGAAACTAAGTGTCTTTAATAAAATGGCTAAGGAAGGAGGTAACAAAGTTGCTGATCAATTAACACAAATGACTGGAATTGAAACGGAGATTAAGATAACTAAAATAAATTTCTTGGACATAAATGACCTAAAAACTCATTTAAGTCAACAAAAAAAAGTTGGTGCCCAGATAGAACTTACATCCTCTCCCAGGGGC
>CAYPLQ010000078.1:417-4779 GCA_964411605.1 uncultured archaeon
AAGCTAGTGCAAAAACCGTTACTGATGGAATGTTACAGGGGATGGGAGGAAATGATCAGGGTTTTGGTGAAATGGAGAAAAGCGCTGTTCAGGAGATAAGTAATATCATGACTAGTGGCTTCATTGATGGATGGGCTAATGTCCTTGAAACCACGATCGAAATGGGAACACCCACTTTTTTTCATTCATTGCCTAGTGAATTCTTAGAGAAAATCGAGTTATCAGATGAAGAGGGTTTAGCGATGCTGTTTGATTCTAAGATTCAAACACCTAAGTCAAATGACAGTGATATCGAGGCAGAAATATATGTTTTCCCTCATTTGGATGAATTAGTTACTATGATGAATGAGTTTGATCTAAAATGAAGATTGAACTTGATTCCTTAGAAACCTATAATAGGTTAGCTAAAAATGGTGCACAAAGTGCTGCTCAGAAGTTGACTGCTTTAGTGGATATGGATGTAGATGTGACTGTAACTAAAGTAGATTTTGTTCCAAGCAATGAATTAGGTCAGGATTTGGATAATAAAAAATATAGGGGCGTTGAAATTTCTTTAAAGGAACATATGGAAGGTAAGAACATTTTGTTGTTCGATGAAGATGGTTCAGAAGAAGTGGTTTCGAGTCTTGTTCCAGCTTCTGGTGAGTTTGGTGAGATGGAGAAAAGCGCTATACAAGAAATAGGTAACATAATGACAAGCGGATTCATAGACGGATGGGCAGATCACTTAGATACTAGTATTGACCATAATCCCCCAAAGATGTTGGAGGATATTGGTAAATCAATAGCTGAATCTCTAACTGTTAGATTAGCTCAGGAACAGGATTTTGTTTTTATCTTCGACACCCAAATCATAGCGGATAAAAAAGAATTTAATAGTAATTTATATGTTTTTTTCAGAAAAGAAGATATCGTTAAGTCTTTAAAAAATATTTAGTTCTTTATAGGTAATTTAAAATGGTTTCAGGCAGTGAAAATAGAGAAACAAAAAAAATTGGTATCGGAGAATTTTTAGTAGCTAAAAATGATGCAGTCCTCAAAAGCAGTGGACTTGGCTCGTGTCTGGGTGTTGTTATATATGACGGGGAAAGAGGAATTGCTGGTTGATTACACGCTATGTTACCTTATTTTGATAAAATGGATTCAGAGAATAAAGCTAAGTTCATTGATAGCGGTATTGAGGAGATGTTGGAAGAAATAAAGAACTTAGGAGGAAATGTTGATAACTTGGAAGCGAAGTTAGCAGGAGGGAGTCGGATGCTTGATTTTTCCCGAGAAAACAGCAATATTGGAGAAAGAAACATAGAAGCAGCAGAAGAAAAACTAGATGAATTAGATATTCCTATAGTAGGAAAGGATGTTGGAAAGGATTATGGGAGAAGCGTATTTTTTGACACTGAGACAAATGAATTAAAGATTAAGAGCGCTAAAAAGGAGGATAAAACGATTTGAATAACGAAAAAGAATTCATTAACTTAATTAATTACATTGATAGAGAATTACCTTTCAAAAGCACTTATTATGAAGAAAAATATTTAAAGAGAAGAATTAGGTCAAGGATGCGTAGAAAACGATTAGATAGTTTCCTTGAGTACAAAAAAATATTAAAGAAAAACAAAGAAGAGAGAAAAGAATTGCTTAATACTTTCAGTATAAATGTCACAGAGTTTTTTAGAAACAACGAGGTCTGGGACAAAATCAATTACTTAATTAAGAAATTATTTGATAAAAAGAAGAGAAGAAGTGCTTGGAGCGCGGGATGTGCTGATGGAAGAGAACCTTATTCCTTAGCGATTTTATTGAAAAAGAATAAAAAAGAAACCAATAATCTCTCAAAGCCAAAGGTCCTTGCAACCGACATAGATGAAGGTGCCTTAGAGCATGCAAAAAAAGGAATTTATAAAGAAAGTAAAACCGATGATGTTTCAAATCAATTATCTTACCTAAAAAACTATGAGAAATACCTTGAAAAAATAACAGACAATAAATATAGAGTAAAAAAAGAAATAAGGGATTTAACTAGTTTTGAAAAACATGACTTAATCAAAGATAGTGCAAAAGAAAACGAATTTGATTTAGTTATGTGTAGAAATTTATTGATTTATTTAGATTCAGAGTACAAATTACCTATCTTCACTACATTAATTAAATCATTAAAAAAAGATGGGTACTTAGTTATTGGTAAGACAGAGAGCTTGCCTAGGAAAATAAAACAAGAAGTTGAAACTATTAGTAGAAAACTACGAATTTATCAAAAAAAGAATTAAAAAATAAGTAACTTTTTTATTTTTGTTATCGAATGATTTATTGGGTGAAATTAGATGTCAACTGAAAATACTCAAGTCATAACCTTTGAATTAGGAGAAAAAAAATACTGCATTGATCTTGAATATGTAGCTGAAATTGTTGACAGAGGTGATTTAACGCCGATACCTAACTCACCAGAGCATGTAGAAGGTGTTATGGATCTAAGGGGAGAAACAACTACAATAATTAATCCAAAAGAAATATTTGACCTAGAGGATAGTGGTAGTGGTCAAAGAATAATTATATTGGATACTGAGGAAGAAAACATAGGTTGGCAAGTTGACGAAGTCTATGAGGTTACTAGAATAGAAAGCGAGGAAGTCGATAAACCAGTTGATAAGGAAGGAATAAAAGGTGTCTTCAAAGAAGATGAGGGATTCGTTATTTGGGTCGAACCAATTGGAATAGAGTCCTTAGAAGGAGCTGGAGAAATCAAAAAATAAAATAGTTTTTCTAAGTCATTTAAGTTTATTTTTGATTTCTTAAATAAATAAAAAAAGAAAAAGAAATACATGAGGAGTTTATATCAACTAGAAAGAGATAAAGAGATTGATGAATTAATTAATTTATTAAAAGAAAGTGAAAAAGAAGCTGTTAGGGCTAGAGCAGCTGAGATATTAATTAATTTAGAAGATAGTGATGGAATTGATGCAGCCATAGAATCTTTTTACGAAGATGAATCAAAAAAAGTTAAAACAACTATTGCTGATGCAGTTTCCTCAAAAGGTGATTTAGAATTCATTAAACAAGTTATGGAAAAAATTGAGGGATTTGATTCATCAAAAAAAGCTACTTGGACTTTATTAAAGAACTTTAAAGAGGCTTTAAGAAGTGAAAACCCCGGTATTAGATTAAATGCTGCATATGCATTAGGTGAAATCGATGAAAAACCTAGTGAAGTTGTTAAAGCATTAATAACAGCATTAGAGGACCTCAATGATGAAGTGAAAAAACAAGTTATTGAGTCACTCGGCAAAATAAGTCACCCAAAAGCAATAGAGCCATTGATAAAGAAACTAGATGACGATAACCCAGATGTTCGTAGGAAAGTGGTTAGTGCTTTAAGCCAAATGAATCAAAAAAAGGTTGTTGACCCCATAATAGATGCTTTAGATGATAAAAATGCCTCTGTTAGAGAAGAAGCGGCTATGGCTTTAGCAGATTTTAATGGCAAAAAAGTAATAAATACTTTGATAAAAGGATTAAAAGATAAAAATAATGCAGTACAGGAAGCTTCAGCTTTTTCATTAATGGAAACAATGTCAAATGTAGCTGCCAATAAAAGCCATAAAACAAGAGAAGAAGTCGCAGAAAAAATTGAAAAAATTGAAAAAGACTTCGATTACTCCCCTATCCTGATGGCAGTTAAAAGAGGTGTTCGTAGCTCAATAAAGAAAAACGCTATTTGGTTAACAGGTGAAATAGGTGATGAAGAAGCTGTTCAGACACTAGTTAACTTACTCGATCACAAAAATAACCAAATTAGGAGGCTTGCAGCAACTAGCTTATCCAAAATATGTGATGAAGCACCTGAAGAATTAATTAAAGCATTAAAGAGTAAAAAACTCATTAAAAAAAGAATGGCGGCATATGCATTAGGTGAAATTGGAGATAAAAGTGTATTAGACGAATTAAAACCATTAATTGATTCAGATAAAGAAGAATTAAGGAAAATTGCCTTAAAAGCTTATGGTAAGCTAGGCGGAGAATTATAAAAACTCAATTTTTTTATTACGAAAGCAAGAAAACAACAAAAATCATTTAGAAACAAATATTACTTAAACATGGTATTTTAAAGTACATAGATTCTAAACACATTTTTTATAAAAACCAATTATGATGAGTTTTTTTCAATAACAAATTATTTAACCTAAACATAATAGTTATTTGATGCCTTCAAATCTAACCTCAACCATAAAAAATTAACTAAACTAAATTTGATTCACGAAATAAATTAACAAGACAATGAGAGTAAGTTGAGAAAACATAAAAGGGTGAAATTGGTGGGTAAAGAAAAAAAGATCTATGATACAACAGGTAAATTTGTTCATCCCT
>CAYPLQ010000078.1:4789-6331 GCA_964411605.1 uncultured archaeon
AGGCGAAACCAGGCATAGAGATGCATCCTGGACTCCAGGTAGACTAATTTTATCTAACAAAAGAATTTGGTTAGTAGAAAAAAAAGGAAAGAGCAACATAAAACTAAAAAACATAAAAAAACTGGGTGGAAAATTCAATTTAAATCAAAAAATATTGAAGGCCGGTGAATACATAAGCTTAGTTTACAAAAAAGATGGAGATAAATGCGTTTCTTTAATAACCAGTACAAAAGAAAACGACATAAAAGAATTCAAAAACTACTTATATCACTTACTTATCGATAAAAAAGTGGTTTACTTAAAACACCCTGTTAGTGAAGGCGGGGTAATGCAGGACTCAGAATGGAGAAAAGCTAAAACAACGCTAAAAGAAGACAACCTAGACTTAATTGACAAAGAAGGGAACTTAGTTGATGTAAACCTAGATAAGGTACAGAACTTAAACATAGAAGAAAAAAATTTCAAAGAAAAGAAAAAAGAGAGCCTAGAAATCGAACACGTTAACCAAGAAAATGTAACAGTAGTGACATACATCTATGCTCCAAAATCAACTCTCAGCGCAATGAGGAAATTCATAGGCGAGGATTTTGAAAAAAACGTACAAAGCGAAATAGAATTAAGCGAAACCGAAAAAGAAATAATAATGGCTCTTTACTCAGGAGTATCCCCCTTCGACATACCAGACTTCATTGATGAAGAAATTGATGATGTTGAAGAAATTTTTGAGAAATTAATAGAATTAGATGCATTAGAAGAGATCAGAAAAAGAAGAGAAGTTGAATTAACAACTCGAGGAAGAAACCTTGCATCAAAAATCATGGGAGAAAGATAAACCCTCTTAAGAACACCTAATACCCTAAATACCTATTTCTTAGGCAATAATTATTTTTTGATCTAAATTTAGCTTGAATAAGTTGCGTGGATAACTAAAATAAATAATACAATTAGTGTTGATAAAGACGTGGTAACAAAATATTTCACTGATTCATTAGCTAAAAGATCTATTAATTGAGGAACAGTTTCTAAAGGAACCATTGGATAAATAAATTCTCCAAAGAACAATAAGAGTAAACCAATTAACCCAGATAGAAAGGATAAGGCAACTAAGAATAAAGCCATTTTAGCTTCTTCTGGAACACCTGCCATACCTACCAAATATACAGGAAAAGAAAAAAAACTTATCCCTAATATCAAACTAATTCATTTATAATCTTGGAAGCAGAAAACTTGTGTCCTTTAGGGCTGAGATGAATGCTAAAAACAAAAAGTTTAAGTAACCAAAAGTGCTATCACGTGCTATTTGGTGTTATAGATTGCTGACTTCTCCCACGGCTGAAGCTCGTGGGCTTTGTGGCAAAATTTTTGTAAGAGATCAGATACATAAACTAACAACCAAAGTAGCTAGATACGCAGAACAAAACAAATTAATAGTCTGTGTAGGCAACCTAGGAGACATACAGAACCAAGATAAAGGAAGAACAATGAATCTTAAATTGCATAGGTTCTCGCACTACACTTTTAGGCAAATGCTTGAATATAAAC
>CAYPLQ010000079.1:0-6244 GCA_964411605.1 uncultured archaeon
AAAAACAAATTGATGAAGAAGAATATAACGAACTACCAGAGGACCTAAAAATATTTTAGGTGATGAAATTCCGAAAAAAATTGATTTTGGGGAGAAAAAACAAAAGGATTTTGAACTAGGAACAGGTTATCTTAGTCTAGAAGAACTTAATCAAATAATTAAGAACTTACCAATCGACTTAACTTTTATAGATAAAAAAAGCAGAGTCAGGTTTTTTTCCGATAAAAACAGGATTTTTAATAGAACTAGATCCATCATTGGAAGACCAGTTAAATACTGTCACCCACTTAGTAGTGTTGAAAAAGTCCAAGAGGTTTTAGATAAATTCAAAAAAGGGAAAGGAAGGAAGCTGAGTTCTGGATTCAAATGGGAGATAACTTTGTTTACATCACCTACCATGCAGTATTTAACCAAGAAAACGATTACCTAGGAGCTCTTGAAGTTACTCAAGAAATATCAGAACTAAAAAAATTAGAGGGACAAAAGACGTTGTTGGACTAGAATAAAAGTAAAAAAAATAAGGAAATTTATTTTTATTCTATGTTTTCTATTAATTCCTGGATAGCGCTTTTAGGGTTCTTTGCTTTTGCAATAGCAGAAGCTACTAAAACACCTTCAGAACCTAACTCAAGTGCTTTCCTAAAATCTTTGCTTGAACTAACACCTGCTCCACATAGGACAGGGACATCTGATTTCTCGACTGCCTTCTTTATTATTCCTGGATCTGCCTTGGTTACTGAGATATCGCCTCCTATTAGTTCAGGAGGTTCTATTGCAACATAATTTGGATTTAGTTGGGACACAGCCGCAACGTTTTCACTGTTGTTTACACAAATTATAGTTTTTAAGTTCCTTTTTTTTGCCAACCTATTAGCTTTCTCTATTTCTTTGAGTGTCATTGGTTTTTCAGAGTGATTAATTAATGTTCCTTTAGCCCCTGCTTCTTTTAGAGCCATTGGTAAGATGTGTCCTGTATTACTTCCTGGAGTAATTGAATCAACATGTTGGGAAAACACATTTAAATCTGTTTTTTGTGCAAGCATCCTTATATCAGTGAATTGTGGACAAATTATGATGTCAACATTTGTTTCTATGTCCTCAGCTGCTTTTAAGATATTAATTGTTTTTTCTGAAGTCGCTTTTTGATAGGTTTTGAAATTAATTACTAATTTTGGTTCCATAGTTTAGAAATCTGTTTTTACTCTAAATTGGTCAACATCTGGTTTTTCTAGTCTTTCTAAGAAATCTCTAATCTCCCCTTTAGGATCTTTTGCATTTGTTATTGCTCTACCAACCACTAAAACATCTGCTCCTGATTGAAGAGCTTCTTTGACGTTATGAGTTCTTATTCCACCTGCAACGGCAACTAAGCCCTTCCTTCCTAATAAGTTACGAATTTCTTCTATATTTTCCCATCCATGACTTTCTTCATCTTCTACGTCAATTGCTCTATGTAATTCTACGATATCTGGGGTCTTATTTAAGTTTTTAATTAGTTCTATAGGTTCATCAACGTTTAATGTATCTATTATTGAATAAATACCTGTTTTTTCCGCTTCTTTTATTGCGTTCTCAATAGTTGATTTGGAGGCTAATCCAGATATAACAACACCATCTCCTCCTGCATCTGATACCATCCTAGTCTCTAGATTACCAGTGTCGAGTGTCTTTAAATCAACTACGAAAAAACCATCTTCTTTAACTTCTCTCAGTTTTTCTACAACGCTTACACCATATTTTTTAACCAAAGGTGTACCGATCTCAAAAATTATGTTGTCACTTTCAGGAGTTTGTTCAATAACATTTTTTACGTGATCTAATTTTGGTATGTCTAAAGCAATCTGTAAATAAGGTGGATCAAATAACCTAGTTATTCTTGAACCCATAACTGGGTGTCCTCCACGGTCTTTTTCTTCTAAAACTTTTTCTGAGCTGGGGAAATTATTTAAAGCTCTTTTCAGAGCTAATTTTGTTGCACCATAATTATATCTATAGATTTTTTGATAATCTCCAGCACTAGGATGGATAAAGACACTGACAATAACAACTTTGTCTTCAACTTCATCTTCTGGAATCACACCTTCTTCAACAGAATCAGCAATTGCTTTCGAAATAGCCTCTTGTGCTGGCCCAAAGATTTTTTCACTATCCTCCATATCTCTAGCAGTTACTTTTGGAACAATCAAGGTAGATGGCTTTGTTGGGAGGTTAGGCCTAATAACACCCAATAAAGGTGAATGACCTTGAGAGGGATTGGTCATTCCATTTAAAAAAGATTCACCGGCTGGACCATCTTTATCTCCAATCACTAAATCAATGTGAGCAACCTCAGGTTCTTCTCCAACTAATGCTTCTCCGACTTGAAACATCTAATCACCATTTTTTTGTTGTTGATAATTCTAATTTTCTATATATAAAACCATTCATTCAGAAAAAATATTTCGATACTCCCTACTAATAACTTCTAGATCCGGAAAATAAATATTTTAATTCCATTTATTTTCTTAAAATACCTAAAAATTTCTTTTAAAAAATAAATAAGACCTTTAAGATCTTTATACTATCAATTCGTTTTTCAGAGTTAATTGTGTTTATTTACAATTAAAGTTTTATTTTTGTAACTTAATTTCATTAATAATGATATATGTAATAGATAATCACGGACAATTCACTCACTTAATACATAGGTCTCTAAGAGATCTAGAAATACAAAATAAGTTAGTTAGTAATGATTTAGATGTAGAGGATATTAATGAAGAAGCTGATGGAGTAATATTAAGCGGTGGACCTAATCTTAATGAATCAGGTAAGTCAAGGAAATATGTAAGAGAATTAGATATTCCTTTGTTAGGAATTTGTTTAGGACATCAATTAATTGCTGATGCTCTTGATGGAAAAATTGGTTCTGGGAAATCAGGTGGTTATGCAGAAATTGAGATAAAGATCATAGAGAAAAATGATTTATTCAGTGGGTTTGAAGAGACTGCGAAAATATGGGCTTCACATGCTGATGAAGTGAAGAAAATGCCAAAGGGGTTTGAGTTATTGGCTAAATCAGATGTATGTGAGATTGAGGCAATGTATAATCCGGAAGAAAAAATCTATGGAATCCAGGGCCACCCAGAAGTTGCTCATACACCAAATGGCAATAAAATTTTAATGAATTTTTTGAACCAATGTGATTTATGATTTAAATTGAGTTATTTTTATTTTTTTGTTTTTTTCTAGGTATTTAATTAATTTTTTTGCCTTTTTTAGTTTTTTTAGTTTTTCATCAGACGCTTTTTTAAAATTAAATCCAATTAATTGTATTTCTTTAGTCCCAAATTCTTCAGCCAAAAAAGCTGCTCTATCCCCATCGGTAAATCCTCCAAAGTTTTTTATTTCATTAATTGGTTTTGTCTGTGTAGTACCAATTATGGGGTTTAATTTAGGAACGTATTTCTTTATTTTATCTATATTGTCTCCATGAGAGTGAACAACTAATAAAGAACCCATTTTTTTAGCTTTTTTTAAATAATTTATATCTCCATCTAAATCAGTTACAACTATATCTGGAATTATGTTTTTCTCCATTACTTCTTTAATAGCTGAATCAGCTACAATAGTTGTCTCTTTGTAACTGTTTTTTTTAATTTGGGTTTTTAATTCTGGAGAATTCCCAAAAATTATTGTTTTATCTTTTATTAACTCATTTAATATAGAATCATTCTTAGACTCAATATTTTTCATTAAAGTGTCTCTAGATCTTCTGTCCTCTTTTTCGGAATAGTTAAATTCTTTTCTGATTTCTTCATAAAGAGGTTTCCATTCTTGGTATTTCATTCTCTTAAGCCATACCCAGTTGTGAATAAATATATAACTACACTAAAAATGACAAAAGACAAGGTAATTAATATAACTAATCCATATGAGGTGTTCAATTCCTTTAACCCTATCATTCCATATCTTAATCCATCAATCATATAGGTTATTGGATTTAATTTAACAAATAGTTCTAAGTACCAGATTCCTTCAATCATTTCTATTGAATAAAAAACTCCTCCTAAGAAAATTAATGGAAATAACACGAAGTCCAGAATCATTACAATTTGATCGTAGTCTTTAGCCCAAAGCCCCATCAGACAACCAAATGAAGAAGAGAGAAATGAAACTAAGAGCATATATGCTATAATATAAATCAATTGATTTGTTGAAAGATAGATAGGTAAGAAAAAACCAATAAATAACAGAGCACCTCCAACTAATAGTCCTCTAAAGACCCCTCCTAATATATATGCACTAACTATTTGAAGATAACTTAAAGGACTGGAGAGAATTGGTTCTATCCATCTGTGATGTCTGGCACTGAAAAGACTCCAACTCGGATTTAAATAAGCATTCGTCATCAAAGCCATCATAATAAGGCCGGGGAACATGAAAGAAATATAACTATATTCCCCTACTTCACCTATTCTTGAACCTAAGATTATTCCAAAAACCACTACATAGAGTACTTGACTAATGATAGGTGGAGCGACAGTCATTTTCGGGTTTTTGATGAACCGCATTGCTTCTCTTTCCAATAAGGAATAAAATGAATATCTGCTTTCTTCCATTGTATTGTCCTCGGTTTTTAAGTTAAGTCATAAAAAATATCTTCAAGATCCGAATTATTAATATTAATTGATTGAACTCCAATTTCCTCTTTATATAGTTCTTTTATAGCTCTTGGTGCTAATTTATTTGCATTACAAGTTCTTATCTCTATTTTTTTGTTATTTATTAAATTTATTTCACCTGATAAATTATTTAGATCTTTGGGAACCCCATTAATTTTCTTTGATAAATTTATCAATAACCGATCATCCCTTCCCATTTCAATTAGATCACTTGGTGAGTCATTCGCAATAATTTTTCCCTCATCCATAATAGCAACTCTTTCGCATAATTTCTCTGCTTCTTCAATATAATGCGTAGTCAATATTATAGTTAAACCTTGATCGGCGAGGTCTTTAATCATATCATGAATCATTCTTCTAGTTTCAACGTCTAGAGCCGCTGTTGGTTCATCTAAAATCAAAATCTCTGGATCGGAAATCATGGCCCTAGCTATTAAAAGCTTTTTTCGCATACCACTGGATAAAAAATAGGTTTTCTCTTTCCTTTTATCCCATAAATTAAATTTCTTTAGGTACTTCTCGGCTCTTCTCTTTTTTTCTTTTCTATCGAATCCAAAGTACCCAGCATGGAACTTTAAGTTGTCATATACATTGAATTCTCGATCAAAATTATTTTCAGTAGGAGCTAATCCTATAGAATCGTGAACTTGTCTATAATTTTCCTTGATGTCTTTTCCTAAGACTTTTGCTGTTCCTTTAGTTGGTTCAACTAAACCAACAAACATGTTAACTAAAGTGGTTTTACCTGCTCCATTAGGCCCTAATAACCCAAAGACCTCACCTCTCTCTACTTTGAGGTCTATTGATTCAACAGCCTTTGTTCCATTGAAATGTTTTGTTAAGTTCTGAGTTTTTATTGCAGGTTTTTTTTCACTCATCTCTCTTTATTCCAATTTTGAGATTTTTGTTTTCTATTTTCCATTCTTTTGTTAAGTCACCCTTCAATGATTCTTTATCTATTTTTTTCGCCCGTGTTTCATGAGAAATGTAGTCTCTCCATTCATTCAATGATTCATTAATTTCTTTATCACTGTATTCTAAATAGACTTCAATTTCTTCTTCTACATCAAGATCCAGTTCTTTCCTCATCTCTTGTATTCTTCTAACAATTTCTCTGGCAAATCCTTCTCTTTTTATTTTTTCAGTTATCTCTATATCAACATAAGCAGTTCCTTGAGAAAATTCACTTGCAGAAATGTTTTCCGGTTGTTTTTTAACGAAATTAACCATTTCTTCATTGATTTGGATTTCTTTTTGTTCTAAATCAATTTTTTTAGGAAAATTATCTCTTAAATTTTCTTCATCTATATTTTCTATTTTTTCAGCTACTTTATCAGCTTTTCCTTTGAATTTAGGCCCAATTATGTCATAATTAGGTTTTGCTATTGTTTTCAATTCCTTAAATTCTTGTTGTGGATCCAAAATTTCAAGTTCATAGGTATTTGTTTGAGATTCAATAATCTTTGACATATCTTCAAGATCCTCTTTAGCTTCCTCGTTTTCAGGAGAAATCACTATTTTTTTTACAGGCCACCTGAGTTTAAGTTCTTCTTTTTGACGAGCATGTGAGATAGATTCAATAG
>CAYPLQ010000080.1:0-6048 GCA_964411605.1 uncultured archaeon
TCTGTAGGAGTAGTGCATCAGCCTATTGCCTTTTGCATAATCTGCCTTACCTTCTACAATATGATCTAAAAGTAGATGCAGATTGCCAGGATCCATCTGTCCGTCTCCACCCATGACTGCGGTTACATCCAACTCATCGTCTATAGCAAGTAAATAACCTGTCTTCAAAGCTCCTCCGACCCCTTTGTTCTCTTCGTGACGAATAGGAACTATTTTCTGCTCGAAACCATATTCTTCTTTTACCTTATCATCGAACTCATGTTTTTTATTAACTTTACCAGCATGTTCTCGTATCTCCTGCCAAGTTCCATCAGTTGATTCATCATCGATAACATAAACTCTATCCACATACTCCGGCATAGTATCAATTACTTCACCGACGAATCCTTCCTCATTATATGCAGGAACGACCACTCCTACAGTTTTATCTCTGTACAATTTAATATCCTCCGGTCCTTAGCCTATAAATAAACCATTCTTTAAATTATTTCCTTTTACGAAATCCAGCAAATTATCAACTCTATACAGATCGTAATTGATTACAAACCCAAGTAATATTATAAAACCAAGTATCTCTGTAACCTGTACATATGTACTATGGAACAAAGTAAACCAATAATTATTGACATCGACTACTCCTAAATTTAATTCAATTCCAAACAAAGGCCATAACAGTATTTTAGGTTTCAAAAACATCTCATCTAACATCAAGTGAAACAAGGACGCTAACATCAAACTTATGAATATGACCTTATCTTTTAAAATTAACACGGAAAGGATCAAAAACAATGGAATTACTGCATGGAATAAACTCCTTCCCGCAATCGGTGTGAAATAACCTAAAGTTTTATCCAAAATATCAGGAAGAAGTGCACCAACAAGTACAAACCTGATATCGATTTTATCTAGGGCATAATACTTTTTTATAACGAGAAAGAACAACAGTGTAAACCCTAGATGTGCAAATATAAACATCTGTCCTCTACCTTTTTATCCTGAACCTTTAGGTTATAATAAAAAGTTTTACATACTCAAAATGAACTTTTGTGATGTGTTCAACCAAGATACCAAACAGATATTGGAGAAACAAAAATTCGTTCTATTCATGCTTTCCATGTCATTATTCATATTTTTAATAACTTTAATACAAACAAATCTTGGTTCTCCAGAACCATCATCCTTTTGGTATTCTTCATCATTATTTTTTACATTTTGGATAGGTATCTTCCTAACGATCATATCTCTTTTATTATCTTATCAACATGGATGGTTGATCAAGATCTCAGGCATAATAATTTTGATCTTCTATATCTACACTCTTCCAAACTATACACATGATCTCATACCTGTCTTCGATGTTTATCATGTGATACCTCAACCATTGAACATCTTGAAAACAGGACATATAAATTATGATGAGATGACATTTCCATTATCACATATCTTTTATACTTCAAATATTGAGATATTGAGTTTAGACGGACTTTCTTATGCACGGATTTTTCCAACTATTATCGTTTTATCCATAAGTATTCCTTTATTATCCATTTCTAGAAAGATCTCCAAGAAATGGTCATTTATCGCACCAATGGCATTCATATCATTTAACTGGATCATGGAATATCACATGTCTCGCCAGGGATATTCTATCATCCTTTGGGTCATATTTTTGATGACTTTCCTACTCTTCTTGAATACAAAAAATAAATTTTTAGGCATCTTAACGATCCTACTCATATTTTCAATATTTATTTCTCATCCTGGCATGACTATATTTTTATTTTTCAACATAATTTCGGTGAGTGTAGTCACCATACTTTTCATAAAGAATGAAAACTTCTGGAATTATCTAAAACCAACTCTTATCTGTTTATCAGCTCTAGTCATACTATTTCTAATAGTTTACTATTCTTTCAATGAGATCCAAGTGATGATATATGATATCTATAATAGAGTTGTTAGCAAATCTTTTAAAGGTATCAGTTTGGGATACAGGATTGAAAGTAGTCCTGGCT
This sequence comes from uncultured archaeon, assembly GCA_964411605.1. Classification (GTDB taxonomy): domain Archaea; phylum Halobacteriota; class Methanonatronarchaeia; order Methanonatronarchaeales; family Methanonatronarchaeaceae; genus PZKD01. The sequence goes on from CAYPLQ010000080.1 coordinate 2,016, forward strand.
ACAATTTCATCAATCTTTTAAGATTAGGCATGATGATCTCACAATCACTATTAGGACTTACAGGATTGATCATTGGATATTTCAAAAAGTCTCCTAGGATCATTGCTATAGGAACTATCTTTTTCTCATGTTACTTTTGGTTGATATATCCATTAACTTTTCACGGACATTTAATAGAAAGAACATTTATGGCATCTCTAATACCAGCTACCTTATTGATCGTCTTCTTGCTCAAAACATCTCTATTCTCTACGAACGATTTTAATAAAATCTTTAAAACTACTATTGTAGTCTTACTAATTTTCTTCTTATTTTCGATACCGATGACTAAGAACAGTATCGATTCCTTCGAAACACCATCTAGAGAAGCGTTAAATGCAGGAAGATTTGCTCAAAATAATTTTGATGAAACGGTACATGTCACCGACACACACGAAGGACTATATCGCTATATTGAAGCTACAGGGAATTCATCTGTTTACTTCAATGGTGTATCAGGTGGTCGTGTATTAGGTATAAAAGGTATCCATACAGGATATCCAAAACCTACAACGGAAAGAAAGGACCTTTCCAATCATCTCTTCGTAGATTACTTCAAGAATTACTTTATCATACGTTTTGGTAATGAAACGGTTCCTGAAGAATCGGATAACTACGAACAATATTATTCTAACAATCAGTCAAAGATTTATGATGCTGGTGGAGCTAGATTATACAAAGAATTAAATGAATGATATCTATAATCCAACTCTTCTATATTCAAAACCTAATTCTTCGATTCTTTTGGAATCCAGCATATTCCTTCCATCTATGACTACTTTATTTCTAACTTTTTCACCTATCTTTTCAAAGTCCAATTCACCAAATTCTTCATGATCAGTGATTATTACTATTGCATCAACATTTTCATAATCTTCTTTCCATTCTGCTCCAAATCTCTCAGCATCTTCTGGCTCACAGATTGGATCGTAAGCAAATACGTTAGCACTCCATTTCTTCAATTCTTTTATTATAGGTTTGGCTGGAGTTTTCATGAATTCTTTTACTCCACCTCTAAATGTTAATCCTAGAATCAGAATATTGGAATCTTTAAGTGATCTTCCGATTTCATTTAATCCTTTGACAGTTAAATCCACAACATGATATGGCATCGAATCGTTTATCTCTCTAGCGGTTCGCAGTAACTCATTATTTCTTTTCTCAGTCTGATTAATCACAAACCATGGATATACAGGAATACAGTGGCCAGCAACTCCTGCTCCTGGTTCATGTATATCACAATAAGGTTGAGAATTAGCAGCTTCAAACACATCTAACGCATTGATCTCTTTTTCTTCACAATATTTTGCCAATTCATTGGCTAAAGCGATGTTCACATCTCTGTAAACGCCTTCAAACTCCTTCACAGCTTCTGCTTAAATGATGTCTTTCATCTTTATCGTTCCTTTTTCGTTGATGATATCGTACATACCCTGTAAAACATTCGGGGTATCCTCATCATTAGCACCGATGATTTTAGGATACTCTCCTGTTATATCTCTTATAGCGGTACCAGTCATCGTCCTTTCAGGTGCATGACCAAGACCGAATTCACCTATTTCTAATCCACTTTCTTCTAGTATAGGTATCAATCTTTAAGTAGTCCCGGGTGGCATGGTAGATTCAGTAATAAATACATTACATTCATGTAAAAATTCTGAGATCATCTCAGTAAGGTTTAAAACAGGGTCTAATTGTACATTTCCTTTAACATCAGTAAGTGTAGGAACCAATATTATACAGATGTCTGCCTTTTGAGAAGCTTTCTTACCATCTGTTGTTGCTTTTAGATTACCTTCAGTAACAGTTTTTTCAACCAGTTCATCTAAACCTGGTTCTCCTTCGATATGATTTACTCCATCGTTGATCTTATCAACAACTTCTTCATCGATGTCAACACCGATCACTTCAGCTCCTTTATCAGCGATAACTGAAGCTAATGGAAGGCCCATCTTACCCAAGCCGAAGACTGCAATAGTTAGATCTCCAGACCTGAATCTACTTTTAATTTCATCAGAACTCTTACCTAAAATACCCATGATTATGCTACCTTAACTTTTTTATCTGTTTTAGAACTTTCTTTTGCGGATAGTGCAGCCTTCAAAACATGTATGCCATCTTCACAGGTAACACAAGGCTCGCTTCCGTTCTGACAACTGCTCAGGAAGTCTTCGATCTCGTTTTTCAACGGCTCTCGTTCTTCAATCTTGTACTCCTGTTTCCATTCACTATTATGTACGATCAGTGACTGATCTATGTAATCTAGATAAGCTATACCTTTAGAACCAACAACAGTTAACTGTCTGGTTTTATGAGGGGTCAACCAGTTAGTCTCCACGATACCAGTCTTACCATCATTGAAGTCTATCATTATCTGGGCATAATCTTCAACATCGGCTGGATGCTTAGCATTTCCAGATTTAGCTGTTACTTTTCTTATTTTTTCATCAAAAAGATAGCTAATAACATCCATCTCATGTACGGCTAGGTCTATGATTATACCAACATCTCTTATTCTAATCGCAAGAGGACCAACTCTTTTCCCGTTTATTGACATTATGTCTCCAAGAGTACCGTCATCGATCACTTTTTTGAGTTTTTGAACTGAGGGATTATACCTCTCTATGTGACCTACACCAACATTCACATCATACTCTTTAGATGCTTCCAATATTTTTTCACCATTCTCCACAGTATCTGCGATCGGTTTTTCAATGAGTACGTCAGTACCGTTCTCGATGAAATCTAAAGCTACATCTTTATGAAAAGAGGTAGGAACAGCTATAGTAACAGCATCTACATCCTCTTCGACAAGTTTTTTATGATCTTCGTATACATCATAACCGTATTTTTCACCTATTTCACGAGCACGTTCAACATCTTTGTCAGCAACACCAACAAGCTCCAAATCAAAATCTTTAGATAATTCAGAATAAACTCTTGCATGGTGCTGCCCCATTTGGCCTACACCTACTACGCCTACTTTCATCATTTTTAATCACCCAATTTTTAAAAGGATTTTAAAACGTCTACCATATGGTCCAGATCTTCATCACTTACAGATGGATGAATAGGTAGACTCAAAACTCGTTTAGAAGCATCCACTGCATTTGGACAATCTACATCATCATATCCCATCTTCTTGTAATAGTTCTGCTGTACGATAGGTTTAGGATAATGTACTGCAGTTCCGATACCATTATCTCTCAATTCTTCAACTAATTCATCCCTATCCAATGGGAATTCATCTTCAACTCTAAGTACATACTGGTGATAAACATGCTTCACATCATCCAATACTTGTGGTGGAGTCAAACCAGGTATGTCCTTGATCTCTTCAGTTAATTTTTCAGCATTTTCATTTCTAATCTTGTTCCATTTATCGAGATTTTCAAGCTGAATTCTTCCGATAGCTGCTGCGATGTTTGTCATCCTTAAATTGTAACCCAATGTTGCATGGTCATACTTATCTGATTGACCATGATCTCTTATCAGATCAGCTTTTGTAGCCAATTCCTCGTCATTTGTGGTGACCATTCCACCTTCGCCTGTCGTCATGTTTTTAGTTGGATAGAAACTGAATGTTCCGACATCTCCGATAATTCCAACTTTTTTACCATCGAACTCTGCACCATGGGCTTGCGCACAATCTTCAACTAACTTTACATCATGCTCATCTGCTATCTCTTTTAATTCTTCCATATTGGCTGGTTGTCCAAAAAGATGTACAGCTATGATCGCTTTAGTTTTATCAGTTATCTTATCTTTTACAGATTCCGGATCTAAATTGAATGTGTATTTATCTATATCTGCAAAAACAGGATCAGCATCCTGAAATAAGATACAATTTGAAGATGCTATGAACGAAAATGGAGAAGTAATAACTTCATCACCTTCTCCAATATCTAAAGACTTTAATGCAACATCTAAAGCAGATGTTCCGTTTGCTACAGCTTTAGAATGATTTACTCCTAAATAATCAGAAAACTCATCT
>CAYPLQ010000081.1:0-1196 GCA_964411605.1 uncultured archaeon
AAATCCCTCCTCCCTACCCCTAAAATATCATTATCTTCTGTCATATTTAAAAAATAGAAGCAGGGGTTTATTAAAATTATTGTAAAAAATCCATAAAATAATTATTAGTATAAAAACATTGCGAAGGAAAAAGAAAATTTAAAAATTTATTATTTTTCAATTACTTTACGTAGTTCAAAAACGGGAATAATTTAAACTAAAAAAGTAATTAATAAAGTAGCTATGGATTTAGGTCAATTAAGGAAATACTTAGTTGCTGGATTAATCGTAGTTATTCCACTTATAGTTACAGTTTATGTAGTTTATTGGATATTCTTAACTCTGGATAATTTTTTATTTCCACTCTATAAGTTCATTTTTATTAATGTGCTTGGATTAGAATTCACCGATCTAATTTTTTTCTTGCCAGGGATCAGTATATTCTTGACCTTGATTTTAATTATCTTAATGGGCTTTTTTTTCAGGAAAACAATTGGTAAAAAAATTATATCTATAACAGAACTTTATATGGAACGTATACCTATATTAAGAGAATTATATAGTTCTATTAAACAATTAACATCTGCTATTTTTGTAAAAGAAAAAGGTTTTGAACAAGTGGTTATCCTGGAGTATCCTAAAGAAGATATTTACACATTGGGTTTAATTACAGGAACTGAATTAGATGAAATACAAAACAAAACCAACGAAGACGTTATCAGTGTATATGTCCCAACATCCCCTAACCCAACCTCAGGAATGATGGTTTTCGTTCCAAAAGATGACATGATTAAAATGGACATGAGTGTCAACCAAGCACTGAGATTAATTATAAGTGGAGGTTTTACACCTCCGCGAGAAAAAGACCTATAAAAACAAAAAAACCTTTTTTAGGTTATATTTTTTTAACCATTATTCTTTTATATTTACAAATTATTTTAGATAAGTAAGTTATCAAAAATTGTTTAATTGAGGTAAAAAATGGTTAAGAAAAGAAAAACCCAAGATGTCTTAGGAACAGTTAATAGAGGAGACCCAGCTCCTCCGGTTTTATGTAATTAATGTCAACGGAATGCCCGAGGAAATGGTGAACATTGGTGTCATTCCTTAACAGTCCTCAGGAGCCTTTATCCAAGGTATTTGGAGAAATTTCTGCCGGTAGTTGGTCCATCGGCCCTGAAAGTTTTGGGTAGCATTTCATAAGGGGTTCAGGGTTT
>CAYPLQ010000081.1:1206-5909 GCA_964411605.1 uncultured archaeon
AATAGAGGAGACCCAGCTCCTTCTGGTTTATGTGAATTATGTCGAGCGGATTGCCGAGGAAAATGTGAAACATGGATGTCATCCCTAAAAGGCCCTCAGATGCTTTATCCAAGGGATTTTGGAGAAATTACTGCAGGTAGTGGATCAATCGCGCCTGAAGGTGTAGGATACCATTCATTAAGGGTTCAAGGATATGCTTTTGGTTCAGAGGGATTACCTGATGATGTTAGGCCTACAGCAGATAATTGCTTATACACTAATGTCGATCTAGAAACTGAATTTGGAAATGAATTACCAACAAAATCAACTGTACCAATAATGACAGGTGCATTAGGCTCCACTTTTATTGCTGAAAAATATTGGGATTCATTTGCCATAGGAGCAGCTATAGCAGGTTTTCCTATAGTTATCGGAGAAAATGTTGTAGGTGTTGATAAGGAAGCTGAATTCAATGATGAAGGAAATGTCGTAAATGCCCCAGAATTAGATAGAAGAATTCAAACTTATCAAAAATTCTCTGATGGCGAACATGGAGGCATATTTGTTCAATTGAATGTTGAAGACACAAGAAATGGTGTTGCTGAATACATAGCTGAAAACTACGGAAATGACTTAATAATTGAATTAAAATGGGGACAAGGAGCTAAGAGCATTGGAGGAGAAATACAAGTAAATAAATTAGAATATGCTAAGTTTTTAGATAATAGAGGATATTTGGTTGAACCAGATCCAAATAAAAAATCAATACAAGAATCATACAAAAATGGTGGAATAGAGAATTTTGCTAGACACAGCAGATTAGGCGGTACAAGTTCAGGGGGTTTTGAAGAAAAATTAAGTGAATTTAAAGAAAGAGTTAGTTATTTAAGGTCCCTTGGATTTAAGAGAATTTCATTGAAAACAGGTGCTTATGGAAACAGAGACTTAGCTTTAGCACTTAAAGCAGCTACAGAAAATGACTTAGCAGGCGGAGGAACAGGAATGAGTCCATGGAACATGATGGAACATTGGGGAGTTCCTTCACTTCACTTACACGATAAAGCTTATAAATACTCTAAAATCCTTGATGAAGAAAGAGGACAAGATGTCCCGGACTTATCCTTTGCAGGTGGATTTGCTACAGAAGACCACTTATTTAAGGCTTTGGCTTTAGGCTCTCCATATGTAAAAACAATTTGTATGGGAAGAGCTTTAATGATACCAGGTTTCCTTGGCTCAAATATCGAAGGAGCACTTAATCCTGATAGAAAAGAGGAAGTCAATGGATACTGGGATAAATTACCAGGATCGGTTAAAAGCATTGGAGAAAAACCTGAAGAAATTTTCCAGGGATGGTATGACGTTCAAGAAAGAGTAGGAGAAAACAAAATGCAAGAAGTGCCTTATGGTGCTGTTGCTCTATGGAATCTAGTTAATAAATTGGGAACAGGTTTGAAACAATTTATGGCAGGAGCTCGGAAATTTAACATAGATTCAGTCAATAGAAGTGATTTAATGGCTGCTAATAAAGAAACAGAAAAAATAACTGGTATACCCCATGTCTGTAAAGCGAATGACGATGAAGCAAAAAAGATTCTGAGGAAATAACTAAAAGAAAAATATAAGTTTTAACTACTTTTTCTAATTTCTTTTTTTATTTTTATGTTTATTTTTTTTTTAAAAAGGAATTAGTCCTGGTTGAGCAATTTATTTAAAATATTAAGGATAACTAAGTTATTTGGGTAATCATTTTGGTGTTTCATAACTCAAATTCTTTACTATTTATTACTAGTAGACTCTTTATAGCTCTAGGTTTAGGTATTTTAATTGGATTAGAGAGGGAGAGAAGTGAATCTGGTGGTGCTTTTGCTGGTAGTCGAACATTTCCTTTATTTGCATTATATGGAGCACTTATTCAAGAATTCTTTCCTGACGTTTTTTCAATTTCATTAGTTATTTTAATTTTTCCTTTAACTATTGCTTATATTGCGAAAATTATTTTTGAGAAGGATATAGGTTTAACTACTTTGATAAGTGCTTTATTAACTGTTATTTTAGGTGGATTAGTTACTTATTCTGATCAAGCAGCTTTGATAGCTGTAATTGTTGGAGGAGTTATTACTGCTCTTCTTTCGGCTAAAACCCCTATACATGATTTTATTGAAAAAATAAGTGAAAAAGAAAAATATGCTATAAGTAAATTCATTATCGTTATTTTAGTTATTTTTCCTTTATTGCCTGATGAAGAGATTAGTTATCTCTTTAACCTTAACCCTAGGTTTGTTTGGTTGATGGTGGTTTTTGTTACCAGCTTAAGTTTTTCAGCTTACATATTTAGTAAGGTCTTAGGAACTCAAAAGGGTTTATTTATTACTGGGTTATTAGGAGGTTTTATTTCATCAACAGCGACTACAGTTTCTTTATCAGGGAGAACAAAGGAATTACCAAGTCTATATAAAATCACTAGTTTGTCAACTGTAATAGCTTGTGTTGTCATGTTTCCTAGAGCAATTATAGAAGTAATAGCAATTAACTCAAGTTTATTGCCTTATTTAATAGTTCCTCTAGGATTGATGACTATTACTGGAACTGTTTTAGCATTTTTTATTTACTTTAATTTATCTATTGAAGAAGTTATTAAGCCTGAAATAAAAAATCCATTAAAAATTAAAACAGCATTAATTTTCGCATTCATTTTTGCTATTGTTATTCTTGCATCAGAAAGGGCGAATTCATTATTTGGAACTACTGGTGTTTATTTAACGGCATTTATTTCAGGTCTAGCAGATGTAGATGCAATTACTCTAAGCCTTAGTAAAATAAGTTCCGAGGGCACAATTTCAAATCAAGTAGCCACCACTGGTATAGTCTTAGCAGCAATTTCTAATACAATGGTTAAAGTATCTCTAACCTGGATATTGGGAACTAAAAAATTAGCTAAATTAGTGACTATTATTTTAGGAATAACATCATTGGTTGGATTATTAATGGTTATTCTGTTTTAAAAAAATTATTTAGTTCCTAGTATTTCATTATGGTAAATTAAAAAACTGGTCTTTTCTAAATTTTTAAGAAGAGCCCCAGCCTCCTCCAGGTGTTTTTATTAGAACTATATCTCCTTTTTTGATTTTTTCACTGAATTTTCCTGGTCTTTTTTCTTTTGTTCCATCTTTAATTATTACTTTTTTATTTTCTTTTCCCTCTTAGCCTCTATCAACTCCTTTCAGCATAAACCTTTCCCTTTGATTGTAGGCACATAAATCATATGGTTTTTTTCGAGGAGGAGTGTTCCCTTTAAGTTTTTCGAATAATTCGAACAATTTCATTTCTTTTAATGTTAAATAAAAAGATAGCACTAACAGGTGATATCTATTATAAATAAGAAAGTGTTTGTGTTAATTATTTGTTTTTTAGTAGTAGGATCTCTAACAGGTTGTTTGAGTTATAATAATGAACTTAAAAAAAGTTATTCCTTTGAAAACAATTTTAGTAACTGGGGAAAGGGAGGTAAAGATTTAGAACATCCTTCTAATTCTAGTAAAACGATTTCTTGGTCTATAAAAAGAATTAAATGGAATGAAACTATTTATAATCAATTTTTTAATAGTAGTGCAATAGATGGAGAACATGTATTGAGATTTCAATTAGATAACATAAATGATGCAGGCAAAATCTGGATAGAAAAATCATTTGACTTAAAAGAAAATCAAAGTTATTTAGTTAACCTCAGCTTTGATTTTGGAACAACCGATTATGGCGTCAATCAATGGACAATTATAGCTGGTTCAGATAATCCAAGTAAAGGTAAATCTAGTTTACCGTTTCAAGGAAAAACTGGTAAAGGAACCGGAGAACCAGGGTTTGCTTGGCTAAATAAGAGTTATTCTTTTGAAAGAAACTCGGGAGAAAATGGTAAAATAAAAATAATGATTGGTGTATGGGGAACTTGGGAAACTAAGAGAACTTACTTAATCGATAATGTAACAATTCACTTCAAGCCCCTATGATTTTATTTTTTGTAAAAAACTTATTAATCTAATAATTCTTTTTTCTTTTTTTCAAATTCTTTTTCGGTTATTGCACCTTTTTCTTTTAATTCATGTAGTTTTTCTATCTGATCTATTTCACTTTCTCCCTTAAAAGAACTAAATGATGTTTCATTGAGTATATAGGTGTTATTTCTTTTAACTACAATATAATATATGATTGGAATAATTAAAGGTACTAAAAAAGAAGCTATTATCCAAATTAGTTTCTCAATAACGTCCATTTCCTCTTGAACAACTAATGAATCATATATTACCCATATAGTTAATATAAAACCTATTAAACCAATTAATAAACCAATTCCAGCGGACATTATACTAAAACCAAAGAAAAAAGGATCTAATGGCATATATTTATCACATTTATATTTTTTCAGCTAACTTTTATTTATACTTTTTGATTTCTTTAAGATAATTATTTTTAATTCTAATATATTTAGTTTTTTAAGGAATTTATTTCTCTTATCAAAAAAATAAGTTTAAAGAAATCTCTATAAGACCATATTAAGGTTTTTGATTAGATTTATTGATGTATATGATCTTTATTTTTTTCTTTAGCAAACTAAAATAAGTTATTTTTTATTAAGAAATAATGGAATTATTTAGTTTTTTATTTTTGTCTTCAAAAGCCCTATTGAGTGCGGGGGGAGGGATTTGAACCCTCGGACCCCTACGGGA
>CAYPLQ010000082.1:0-5900 GCA_964411605.1 uncultured archaeon
AAGTATTAATCTTAATTAAAAATTATGGAAAAAGAAATCACAATAACTAAAGAAAAAGCCAACATTTCCTTTCAAAAAATAGGAAATGAAGCACTAGCAAATGGAGACCTAGAAATAAATATCCATAACAAGGGATTAATCGAATTAAATACCCTAAAATACCAAGTATCACTCAATAACCAAGAGGTAACAAAAAAACAATCAGTCATCCTGTACCAAATTCTTCCAAAAGAAACAAAGACCAAGGAAATATTTTTAGCATTTAATACATCCTTAAAAAACTTCAAAACTGGTGAAAACAAACTAGAAATCACCTTATTCAATAAAGACAACGAAACAATCAAAACAATCAACCATAGTATACAAATTGGTGAATAGAAATCTATTATAAAGAGAGGGGCTTGACAGCTAGGGTGGGCCTAGAAAAAGAAATAACGAGGCATTAATTTTAAATAAAATTTTCCGATAAATGATTTAGTACTATGAAGGATTATAGTAAACTTGGTTGGTTAGGGTTCCTTGGATTTTTAGGAGTTTTATATGATCCACTCTATTATTTGTTCTTCTTGTTCTTCCTATTCATGCTTAACCCAATAATAGAATCAATAAAATAACTCTAAAAAACAGAACAAGAAAGACTTGAAACTGTTTATGAAGAAAACACAACCAAAAACGAATGAAGAAAGATAAATAAAAACCATAATTAATATGCCTAACCTAGATGTTCCAACAAGGTTTCAAAATCCTGATAAGGCGGAATGCGTTCCTCACTGTCTAAATCTTTGTTTAGAATATTTAAAAGAAGAATATGATTATGAAATTCCAGAAAAAACAAAAGATGATCTTAAAAATATATTAGAAACTGATGAAGAAAGTGGAACCGAGTTTGGCAAAATAGATAACTTAAGGGAAAAATTGAAACAAGAAAGATCAGAAATATTAGTTAAAAAAGCCACAAAAGCAGATGATATAACCTTTAAACACATCATAAAAAAAATAGATGATGGTTTTCCAGTCATCATATTTGCTAACCTCGGCATCCTATATGAAGAAGAAACTACAAAATCTTTTCATGCTTTGATAATTAAAGGTTATCAAGAAGAAAAGGGAAGAGATATTATTTATTTTGATTCTCTAAAAGGAGAGCAAAAAGAAAACCAATTTAAGATTAATAGAGCTTGGTCAAAAAATTTAGATAAACTAACCATCTTCTTCGAAGAAAAAGAAGCTCAAACTAAACTTGGGGAATACCAAAATGAGGGAGAAAAAAGAAAAAATTAGAAAAAAATCAAATACCCACCTAGTTAAAAATTATGGAAATGCTCTTAGCGCTGGAAAAGTTGAAAAAAAAGAAGGAGAGTATAAAATATCAATAAAAACAAGCAAACCCCAAGTCCTAAAAGATGATAAAGAAGGTATAAGAGAAGTTAAGTTCTTAACCTTTAGAGAAATTGGAGATCTTTACCTAAATAATGAATTAGAACCCATTGATGATAAATCAACTTCGAAACAAGAAATACACAATAAAATAAAGAAAAAACGAAGATTGTGGAATGAAAGAATCAACAATTTAATCATCTCAGAAACGGCTATGAAATTAGCTAAAATTGAACAAATATCTCAAACACTAACTCCTATAACAGAAATAGTTTATAGGTTATCTGAGGACAGAGAAATCCATTTCGAAGATATAAATAAATTAAAAGAAGAAGACAAAACAAAGAAAGAGAAATATTATAGATTACTTGAGAGCCTTGACCTAGTAGAACAAACTAAAAAAGGATACAAATATGCTAATCTCTTTACTGAATTCAGTAAATCAACAGAAAACGAAAAAGAATTAAAAGAAAAAATACTTGGTTATGTCATCCAAGAAAGCTATCCTAGCTTAAGAGATTTATTTGAAATAACTACAATCGAACCCTATATAGACATTGAATTTGAATATTTCAAACCAACTCTTGAATATGGAGAAATCTTAAGGAAAAGAAAGCAACTAATAAACGTCAATATCTTCCAAAAAGAAGATAGTAGCTATATCAAAGGAAATAAAGAAATATTTGACAACATACTAAAAAACAAAAAAACAATAAGTAAACAAGAACCGATTCCGATTTAAAAAAATAACCAATACTACCTAACCCTAACCTAGAAGAAAAGAAAAGGAATCTAGAAACTGTTTATGAAGAAGACACAACTAAAAACGAATAAAAAATAATTTAGATAGATTTAAGACAAGAAAATAACCAAAAATAAAGAAAAACTCATTCTTGTTTTTTTATAGTTAATTTCAAAAACTTAATTGGGAGAATTTCTTGCTATCCATGTTAAAATTCCTCCAAGGACTCCGAAGACCACTGGATACAGAATCAAAGGAGCTATTACGGCTAAAATTGTTAAGGCACCTAAAAATATCACTATTCCTGCTAATATTATTCCTCCAAGTGAAGCGATAGCAAAGAACGGTATATGCCTACTAAACCTTTTTGTTAAAGAAATACCTATAATAGCTCCTATAGCAATAACCAAAAAATGGATAACAATAGAGAAATACTAGGTCTCGCAGAAGACACCAATAAAACCAAGAGACCACCAATTAAATACCCAATTGTTACCACCAAACCATTCTTGAAAGTATAATAAAATTTCCTAGTATACCCCATACCGTGATTAACCAAAAGAGAACCAATAGTAATAAAGAAAGCCGGGATGTACTTCAAACAAGAATAATTCGAGAACCTATTTAATTCTAATAAATTAATTCCTGAAGAAAATAAATAATCTAATCCAAGCAACCGCATATTCTTAACTTCGACGAAATTAGCGTTAAGATAAAACCAACTACTTACTTCCCAATGCCTAAACTGACCACCAAACAAGGATCCAGGCAAAACAAAATAAGTAAACAACCAACCACCAAAGAAAGCTACAAAACCCCAAACACAACCATACAAAACGAACCTCTTATCAGTTCTCATATAAGACCAAATAAAATCAACATCAACCAAAAAACCAACGGACAAGAATAAATACCTTATTTTTTTAATCCAAGGGTGTTAGAAATTTTTTGAATTCTAATTTTTTAGTATTTTATTAAATTCTTTTATTATTCCTTCTTGAAATTTAAGGCCTTTGGACTTTTTCTCTAACTTCTCCTTCCATCAAAATAATACTCAATATAACCAATAACTTAGTCCTAACTAAAACAACTTTCGAAAAACTAATTCAAAAATAAAAAAAACTAAGAATAATCTTTTATGTAGATATTATCCTCACTAACAATCACTTCCTTATCCAGTCCCTAAAAGAAATAGATGTCTTAGAAGAAAATAATAGTCATTTAGAAGTAACTAGATCAGGAAAAAAATCACTCAGACCCAAAGAAAACAACTAAATAAAAAAATAAGTAAAAAAGAATATAAGGAATATAAAAACTTAAAAACAAACTAAAATTAGTTAGGGTTCTTTATTTTTTTTACATTTTCTTTGGAAGTGATTATTGCTTTATAAGTTGTGTTGTTTACTTCAAAAGTTGTTTTTAAGCCACTAACCACGATTTCTTCTTTATAATAATTTTTCTCTAAACCCGATAGATAACTACTGTATCCTTCGTATGGTTCTTTTAGTAAATAATAATCATTAACCCTGGGAACCGCAGTATCAGGGCATTCCCCTGGCACCTCACAAGGAACACCCACGTAGGTGAGGTTACCCCGGACCCGGTCATCACTCACACAACCACACATACCTAAAGAAATAACAAAAACTAAGACAAGAACCAACAAAAACTTAGTCCTCAACCTAAAACACTGCTCTCCACCAGCCATGTAATAAAGTATAAAAAACATAACTAATAAAACAAACTCCAACCAAAAAACAAAATAAAAATATATTCATAAACCTTTGTATTTTGGTAAGATTTTTACCTTTAATAAAACTTTTCATAAAAATAATAAAATTATTAAATACGAAAAAAGTTATAATTATAATAAAGTTTATATTAGGGATAGAATATAAACATAGATGGAGGAAGAATAATGGGTGATGAAGAAAAAGGGGAAAAAATAATAGAAACAGCTAAAATCAATTCTAAGGGCCAGATAACGATTCCTAAAGACATAAGAGAAAAATTAGATATGGAATCTGGGGATAGGGTCTTTATTCAAAATGTTTCGGGGACTGTAACTGTTAACAAACCCGATGAAGAAGCATATGAGGTTATGGCTAAAGTTTTGAAAAATGAAGACTAATGAAATTTACATTGGATAATAGATTTTTCTTTAAATTCAAAAATAACGAAGAAAACAGTAATAGGTTATGGAAGGAGTTAGGCGACGGTAAGCATATAGCTTATTTGCCTTCCACTGTTCTAGCAGAATTTTTTTCTACCGTTTACTTAGAGATGACACAATCTCAGAGACTTAGGATAGAAAATATCTTGAAATTTTCAAGAGTGAGGAAAAAAGATAACACGGAGATTCCTATTTTGGTTAATTCTTCTATGCCGACCCTTTTATTAGTTGATTCTTGTCCATCAATTTCCATAAAAGCCGGAGAATTGATTCGAACATACAATATGTCACTAGGAGATTCTTATATTGCTGCTTCTCATATTAAGAATTCAAGAAGTGATTTCGTTTTAACTGACGATCCAGATTTTAATTGTCTTAAAAGTAGTGAAAACATAAATTTAAAGTCTATAAGCGATGTATACTGAAAAAATATAAAAAAATGTGATATAATGGTAAAAGAAGATCAAGATTGGGATGAATTAAAAGAAGACTTGAAAGATTTTTTAGAGAAATTGGAAGAAAGAAATAGAAGAAAGGAAAGTGAAAAAGAATGTCCAAAAAAGAGGAAAAAGATGATGATGTTGAAAAGATAGAGTCTAAAGAAAAAAAAATTCAATGAATTAACTCCTAACGAAGTTATAAATCTTTTAGATAGTGCTGCAAAAGCTTTTGCCAATAAAAGAAAAAACCCTATCCTCTATTTATTTTATCCTGTTTCATCTTCAATAGAAAAACCACAGGCAATAGATTTATATCGAAAATTTATTGAGAGGGGCAAAGTAGAAAATCTTGACGTAATAATTCATTTGACAGGAGGAGATATACACGAGGCTTACGATATAATTAAAATTTGTCAAAATTACACAGAAAAAGATGTTTCAGTTTTTGTTCCAGTTAGAGCAATGAGTGTAGCCACTCTTATTTGTTTGGGTTCTGATAACATTTACTTAAGTGATATAGGAAAAATTGGGCCATTGGATCCTCAAGTTTTTCATCCAAATTATGGTAAAGAGGGATGTTATATTCCTGTAAGGGCAATAACAGATATACCAGATGTTTTAGAAAAAGCTTTAGAAACAAATGAAGAATCTAATGTAAGTGAAAAAATTAAAGGAGATGCTATCATAAAGCCTATAGCGGAACAAGTAGATCCTTACATCCTTACTTGTCACCAAGAAACTTCTAATCTTGCTAAAGAGTATGGTAGGAAACTTATACAGAGAAAAGGAGCATCTGAAAAAAAGATTGACCAATTGCTTGACTTTCTTATAAATTACCCTGTTCACTCTTATGGTGTTGACTATCGAGAAATAAATTCAGATAGTAAATTTAATGTTTTAGATGCAGATAAAATTAAAAACTTACGAGGAGGAGAAAAATTAGAAGAGATAGTAACTTTTATGGTAAACATATTTACTAAGTCAGAAGACGAATGTCCTTCAATTTGTAGTTTACTATTACTAGAAAAGGAACACTATGAGCAAAAAGAAATTGATCAGGAAAAACAAAACTAATTATTTTTTTTTAAGAAATAATCCTCCGGATTGATAACTAAAACCTATGTGATCTCCTTTTTCCCAGCTTAGGCCTTATACCATGTCTTTGGGT
>CAYPLQ010000083.1:0-4518 GCA_964411605.1 uncultured archaeon
CTTTTGATTTTTTTGGTTTTATTGAATTTTTTTCAAGAATCCTCGAAGCCTCTTTATATATTTTATGTAAATAATCTGGATCTGGTAGTGGTTTTTTTTGTAACTCGGTTCCTGGGATAGGATGGAAAGGAACAATGAAGGGGATAACATCTCTTTGGGCTAAGTTCTTTATTCCTTCCATTAATGAATCTTTATTTTCTCCTAACCCTGCAATTAGGTAAGAACTAACTTGGTTTTTTCCAAATAAGTTGACACAATCTTCCATTACTTCTAAGAACTTCTTTCTTCCAAATTCACTTTTACCTGGGCAAATTTTTTTGAATAGAGACTTGTCCCAGCTTTCAAGGTGAATACCAATTGTATCAATGCCTACAGAGTATAGTTCTTCTAATTTAGATTTATCAGTTGGAGTGTATTGTACATGGATTGGTAAATTGGTTTCTTTTTTTATTGCTTTGGAGGCGTTTTTGAGTAATTTAATACCTTTCTCTTTGTTTTCAGGAACTCCAGTTGTTAGGGTGACGTGGCTTGCTCCTTCTTTTTTTGCTTCTTTAGCTACTTCAGCGAGTTCCTCAGGATTTTTCTCTAAGATTGTTTTTTTGTTTTTTAGAGATTGGTTTATTCCGCAGAACTTGCAGCCTTTCCCTTCGTGTAAATATTTACAATCCTGATACAGAGTAGTTGCTAGGCATTTTTTTCCATGTAAAACAGCTATTTTTTTCATAGAGTGATTATTTGATGTCTCTTTTTCATAGAACTCTGGGTTTTTTCTGAATTTTATTTCAATTTTTTTTCCTTCATGAGTTATTTGGTGGTGGTCATTCTTTTTTTCTAAGATAAATGGATTATTTTTTCCTTGGCAATATGTAGGTGAGGTCAATGTTGTTCCATCAGGTAAGATTATGTATTGACCAGTTGGTCCAGCACCACCTAGGTTTTTACCTTTATCAGCAACTCCTCTACAAATTAAGTTTGTTTTTAAATCCGCTATTAATTCTTTATTTTTCATAAAACTCCCTTATTTTTTAATTTAATTATTTTTCTAAATCAAATCCTACTAACGCGGTTCCATGTTCATGGGATAAATTCATCTTCATTTTCTTTTGTAAATAATCATGAGCAGGGGGGCATGGAGACCCAAAAATGGGTTTTTTTATTCCTTTTAAGTTTTTTATTGGTTTAAATTCCTTAGGAGGGAAAATAACTGTAGGTTTGTTTTTACCTTTTTTAAATCCTTTTTCTTTCATTTTGTCTTTAAAAATAACCAAGGTGTCTCTTACTAAAACGTTGTCTTTTTGTTTTAATTCTTCTAATTCATCTTTATCCGTTATTTCTTTTCCGATAACTTCTTTATTTCTTTTTAAAATAAGATTTGGTCCTGATGGCCATTCAAATTCTTTGTCTGTTACAAAAACTAGGCAAGCATCTTTTTCATTTATTATTTTCTTAATTGCTTGATTATCTCCTTTCCCTAGTCCCATCATGACGTTTTTTTCTGCTTGTTTTTCTTTTTCCAAGATCTTTTTTTTATCTTCATCATCTGGGACATAGAAATTATGTGTTCCATCAAGGTTTTTTATCTTCTTAACTACATTTTCTATTGTTTCTAACTCTACCACAACAGATCCCTATAGTTTCATGTTCTTTTAAAAATATTAAAGTCTGGGAGTGTATAGTGAACTAAAAATCCTTGGGCACTGGGTGACATCCTCACCCATCTAAATTCAGGGTTTAGGAAGTAAACTTCTTGAGCAAAGAGTTAATTTTCTTATAGTCCGAAGAAACCAATTTCACTCCAACTTGTCTTTTCGACTTCTCCTTTGATTCCATCTAGTCGATGCAAAATGGATCCACATCCATGTTTTTCTCTAATAATGGAAGAGATATCGTTTGATCTGTATCTAATTAATGGCATTCCGTTTCTATTTAAGGCAGTTACTACTATTTCCCCTTCTCCTTTTTGTTTTTTTTCTCCTGTTTCAGGGTCTATGATTTCGATAAAGTAATCTTTTTCGTTTATGTGTAATCCTTCTTGTTCTTTACATTCCATTGAGACGGCAAACCCTGTCTCTGTGGTTCCGTAGTGGTCATATACATTGCATCTCCATTTTTTTTCTATATTAGATCTTATTTTTTCATTAAAAGGAAAAAAAACACATCCTCTCGATAAAATAATAGATTTTAGATTTAAATCAATTTTTATATCAAGTTTCTTTAAGGTCTTAGTTAATCTTTTAATATATGGATTTGCTCCTATCAAAATAGATGGATTCTGTTTTTTTATTTTTCTTATTTGTTTCTCTGCAGGAAGTTCTTCAGGAAACAATATTTGAAGTACATCACCCTGCTCCATGCCTGCCATTTTAAGTCCAGCAGAAATAGCTTCAATTATGTTTTCTAATTCATTTTTCTTAAAGAGTATTCTTTTTGATCTATCAGTAAAACCTCTGAATATTTTTTTTCTGGAGGTTGTTAGCATCTTGAAGTGATTTTCTTGAATTTCTTTGGGTTCTAATAAAGGTAATTCATGGAATTCTTCTATATCTTTTATTTTGCTTTTATATTTAGTTTGATAAAAATCACTGTTTTCGAAGGCTTTATTTACGGTTTTAATTATTTTGTATTCTTTGTATTTGTTCAATAAATCTCTGTTTGATTTAATTTCTGATTTTCTTATATGTTTTCTTAGATCTGCTTTGTTATTTATTTCGGATTTTATTTTTTTGAAAACAAAGTTTTGGAGTGATTGAAATTTATTCAAAGTATTCCTCCTCTTTTTTGTTTTTTATGAAAAAACTAAAACTCATTGTATTAAATATTTTAAATTTTATATTGTGCAAAAACATGTTTTTATGGGGTTCTTATGTCTTGGTTTGTTTTGAAAGAAGGTGTTATTGATCGTAGTGAGGGTATTATAAAAAATGCTTCTTCTTCTGTTGTTTTTTCTGATTATGATATAAATTGTGTTATTGATACGGGGACATCTTCTGATAGTGAAAGAATTGTTTCGGAATTAAATAAACTTGGGTATGGAACTAGGGATATAGATTTAGTTATTAATACTCATTTACATCATGATCATATAGGTTGTAATGATCTTTTTGATAGGGCTAAAAAAATTACGAGCCCTGTTGTTGCTGAAAAAAGAAATGACTTTGAGGGGGGGTTGGGTTATTTGACTGATTACTTAGAGATTTTTGAAACGCCTGGCCACACTAGAAATCATGTTTCTGTCAAGATAAAAGGTGATAAGGATATAGTTGTTGCTGGGGATGCTATTCCTGAGAAAGAAAATTATTTAGGAAAAAAACCTCCTGGGATTAATTTTGATAGAGAAGTTAGTCTTAATAGTATTAAAAAAATTGCTAATAAGGCAGATGTTATAATTCCTGGGCATGATAAAGCTTTTGAGGTAAAATCTAGTGTGGCATCTTCATCTACCTAAATCCTGGGTTTAGGAAAGGGGTTTCTTAGTTAAGAAGTTAAATAAATAAAAAAAAGATTTTTGTTGTGTTTTTAATTATTGTTTAATTTGAATTTGTTTAGTTTTTGTATTGTTTCATCAGACATCTCTGATAACTCTTGAGCGATATCCGCCATTCCCTGAACCGCCTCATTCTGTTGCTGAACACCACTACTAATCTCCTTTATACTAGCATTAATTTGCTCACTAAGATCAGAAACCTCCTCAGTCAAAGCACTAACCTCCTCAGCGTTATCAGCCTGAGACTGGGTTGCATCACTAATCTCCTCCATACCCTCCTTAGTCTCCTCAACAGAAGACCTAATCGACCCAAGAACATCAACAACCTCACCAACAGCATCAACACCACGCCTAACCTCATCACTAGTCTCCTCAATATCCTCAGTCACCTCAGAAGTAAACTCCCGAACCTCATTAATAATTTCTTCTATTTCTTTCGCTGAATCCTGACTATCCTCAGCCAAACTCTTAACCTCATTAGCAACAACAGCAAAACCTTCACCCTTCTCACCAGCACGAGCCGCCTCAATATTAGCATTCAAAGCCAACAAATTAGTTTGCTCCGCAATATCCGAAATAACATCAATAATACTATTAACCTCCTCCATCTTCTCCCGCAACTCACCAATCTTCTCAACATTCTCCCTAGTAGCCTCATTAGCCTCCTCAATCTTCTCAATAGCATCATCAGCCTTAGAAGAACCCACCTCAGCCTCATCCAAAGCCTCCCTAGACCTACCACTAATCTCCTGAGACGTAGACGTAATCTCCTCAATACTAGCAGACAAATTACTCACATTCTCCTTAGCCTCCTCAGCCCTACTAACCTGATTCCCAGCATCCTCAGCAATCTCCTCACCAGCCCCACTAATTTCATCAATCGAACTAGCAATCTCCTCACTAGAAGCACTCATCTCCTCACTACTCTCAGCCAACCTATCAGCACTCTCAAAAACATCACTAACCACCTCACAAATATCATCAGTGGCTTTATTGAAGTCTTCTGCCATATCCCTAAACAACTCATAGGCCTC
>CAYPLQ010000083.1:4637-5822 GCA_964411605.1 uncultured archaeon
CATCAGGCTCATCAACACAAGCCTCAACAGTCAAATCATAATCAGACAATCTCCGCAAATTCTCAGCAAAATCACTTAAAACGCTTTTTTGGTACTTCTGAATAGACTCAGCCCTCTTCTTAGCCTCAACAGCATCAGTAACATCATTAATAACCTGAATAGCACCCTTAAGCTCACCACTATCATCACTCAAAGGAATAGCGGTCGAAGTCACATGATAATCCTTTCCTTGAAAAGTAACATTCTCTCTAGTCTCCGTTACTTCTTCCTTCCTATTTAATGCTTTATCGGCTACAGCATCATTGTTATTAGAGATATCTCTAAACCGCTTACCAATAGCTTCATCAGAAGAAACACCCACGTATTCCGCCATCGAGTTGTTCCATTTCTTGACTTTGTGGTCATTATCTAACATAAACATTGGGACGGGTGCTTGTTCAAATAGTTGGTTTATTTCTTTTTGTTTTTCTTTTTCTTTGGTTATGTCTTCCGCCGTCTCTAATGCTCCAATGATTTCTCCAGAATCATCTTTAATTGGTGTTCCTGTATACCTTATCGGTACATCTTTTCCAGAGGAGGTGTGCCAAACATTTTCCTCTTCAATGGTTTTTCCTGTTTCTATTGCTTTACAGGGTGCACATTTTCCGGTTTTACAGTCATCAGTTTTAAATAAATCATAACACTTTTTGCCTATACAGTCTTCTTGACTCATTCCCAGTTTCTTAGCTCCTTCTGGGGTGATGTATTCAACATTAAAATTCCTATCAATAGCTAAAACAGTCTTAGGGATGTTTTCTAGGTAAGTGTTTAGTTTTTTATTGTTGTTTTTTTGGTCCGAGATGTTTTTGGTTGTACTTTTAACTCCTAAGATTTGTAGAAGAAATTTCAACAATTTTATCACCGTTTTAATTAAATTAGATGATTTTACTAATATTTGATTATCGTAATTTTTGTTTTAATGAATGAATATAGCCTAAATGTGACATGACTATGTTGTTTTCATTTTATTTTTATTTTGTATTTAATACATAGAAGGCTTAAGGGAGTTCATTGCTTTTTGTTTTAGAGAGTAAGAGTTTTTAATTTATATGTTTATTTTAAGTTGGTTAAAAATGGATGTATTAGTTTTTAGGTTAATTGTGGTTTTTTTAGCAATTGTTTTTGATTTTATGGGAGAACCTCCTG
>CAYPLQ010000084.1:0-831 GCA_964411605.1 uncultured archaeon
CCATAGTTCCACTTTATCGGGAAGAAGGTGTCTTTGATTGCAAAAAATCCTGTGCTGCAAAAAAAGTCAAAAAATATTTGCCTAAAACTATTAATTTAGTTTCAGCTTTCCATTCGGTTCCGGCAAAGAAGCTTGCAAACTTAGATAAAACCCTAGAATGTGACATAATAGTTTGTGGAGACAACGAAGAATCCAAAAATGTCGTCAAAAATTTAATAAGAGATATTGAAGGCCTTAGACCACTAGAAGGGGGGCCACTTGAGGTTTCTACCTTATGTGAGTCTTTAACTCCTCTATTATTGAATATTTCAATTAGAAATGATATAAAAAATCCTTCAATAAAGTTCATTAACGATAACTGAGAAATAATTCCAAAAAAGCGAAAATAACGATGCTGTCTTAGTATTAAGCCATTTCAATATCAGACATTTCTGATGCTTCCATAGTTAAAGATTTTAGAGCATCTTTCTCTATTTTGTTCACATCCGTATTTCCAGCTTGCTGAACTAATGTTTTTATTTCTTCAGTTATGGCTTTAAAGTAATTTCCTATCTTTTTTCCTGCATTTTGGGGATTAAGATTCTTTCGAAGCTCTGGGTCTTGAGTAGTTATTCCTTTTGGACATATTCCTTTGGAGCATTGGTTACATAAATTACAGCCCATCGCTATCATTGCTCCAGTACCTATGTAACACGCATTCGCTCCCATAGCTAATGCTTTTGTTACATCTGCTCCGCTTCGAATTCCTCCACTTATAATTAGTGAAACTTCTTCTTTCAGCCCTATTTTTTTTAATGCATTTACAGCTTTTGAGGTAGCTGATAAAGTAGG
>CAYPLQ010000084.1:858-5783 GCA_964411605.1 uncultured archaeon
TGTTCCTCCCTGCATTCCATCAACGACAACTGCATCTGCACCTGCCTTTGCCGCTATTTTAACATCATTTTCAACTCTTCCTGCACTAAACTTAACAATTATTGGAATCTGCCAATTAGTTATTTCTCTCAACTGCTCTATTTTCATTTTAAGGTCTTCAGGACCTACTATATCTAGATGTCGAGAAGGACTTAATGCATCTGTTCCTTTAGGGATATTCCTAATTCTGGATATTTCTTCTGTAACTTTTTCTCCTAAAAGATGCCCCCCCATTCCTGCCTTAGCTCCTTGACCTATTTTTATTTCAATAGCCTCAGAATTTCTCAAGTAATTCGCTGATACCCCAAAACGGCCTGATGCATATTGTGAAATCAATTTATCTGCAACTTCTCTTTCTCTAGGATGCATCCCGCCTTCACCAGTATTTGTTGCTGTTCCATTCATTGATGCTCCTATACCAAAAGCTTCTTTTGCTTCTATGGAACAGGCTCCAAAACTCATTGCCGGAATCATTATGGGTGTATCTATCATAAGAGGGTTTTCTGCATATCTATCCCCTATAACAACTTCGGTGTCACATGGTTCTCTGTATTTATCAATAGGTGGACGTGATACTTGAGCTGGTAATATCACTAAATCATCAAATGTAGGAATTTTTCTGTGAGCACTTCCTCCTCTAACTAAATAATCACCTGATTCAGCTTTTTTCTTAATCTTATTTTTTGCTACATCGCTCCAAATAGATTCTTGCTTTTGTTGTGAAATTTTTATTATTGAACCATTTGGACAACTTTCTATGCAGAAACCACATCCATTACATTCTTTTGGGTTTTTAATTATAGGAAGACCATCTGTTTCTTCTAAAACATTTCTTGGACAAGAATCAACACAATTTAAGCAATTTATACAAGTTTCTCTATCAATTTTTAAATTATAAACCTTAATCACCACCATAAAAAGGTCTTTTTGATTTAGGAACTATTTTTTTAAAATCAGAAGCATTTTTCTTGACTGAAAAGGTATCTAGTTTTCTTGACAAATAATCAAAATCTTTTTTTTCTAATTCTGTTAATTCTGCGTTTCTACCTAAACTCTTTGTTTCCCCTCCAACAAATATAGTTCCACCAATCATAGATTCACCAGCTTTTTTGCTTAAATCACCACAAACAGTTATTTTACCACCCATCATGTACAATCCTGTCATAAAATCACTATTACCTTTGATAAATACTTCTCCATTTTTTATTATCCCACCAGTCCTTGCTCCAGCATTTTTTCCAATAATTAACTCTCCTCCATACATACCTTGACCTGCTCCATCACCTACGCTTCCTTCAA
This sequence comes from uncultured archaeon, assembly GCA_964411605.1. Lineage (GTDB taxonomy): Archaea > Halobacteriota > Methanonatronarchaeia > Methanonatronarchaeales > Methanonatronarchaeaceae > PZKD01. The sequence continues at coordinate 2,197 of CAYPLQ010000084.1, forward strand.
CCTGTATCCTCCCTGAAACTAAGTTGTCAGCAACTTGGTTACCAGAATTTCCTTCCACATAAATTTCAGTGTTTTCGGACATAGTTCCTAAAAAATAACCTGAATTCCCATCTATCATCACTTCTACTTCATCTAAAATACCTGCGCAGAGATAATGCATAGAATCAGGGTTCTTGATTAAAAATTTTTTATTTGAAGAGGAATTTTCTTTAATTAAATTATTAGTCTCTCTTACCGTTTTATTATCTGCATTTATTTCAAAAACCATTTTTATCTACCAACAAATGTTTTTACTTCACCCGGACCCAAATAATCTATATTTGCTTCCTTTCCAAGAACCTTTCTTATCGCCATTTCTTCTGAAGCTATTGCCGAAACATCTTCTGATTCTCCTATTACAGCAGGTCTAAGACCTAAAGAATCTTTTGCAATGCCTATACCTCTAGGAATAGATATAATATAAGAAAAAGGACCATCCATGTAGTCAACTGACATCTTTAAAGCTTTTTCAAATTTAATTCCCTCATTCAATTTGTCTGCAATGAAATGGACAATGCATTCAGTATCATTGTTTGTTTCGAAATGATGTCCCTTGTTTTCTAATTTTTCACGAATATTCCAGTAATTAGTGATCTGGCCATTATGTACAACAGCAGTATCTGATTTAACTAAACTCTGAAATGGATGGGCATGGTACCTATCGACAACGCTTTCGGTAGAAAATCTTGTATGACCTATTGCGTGTGTACCCATTTTTTTCCGAGAATCAAATAATTTTGATAAATGCTCTACATTTCCCGTGTCCTTCATCATATATATTTTACCTGCGCTTAGGACCTTAGAAAAATCAAATCTATTTATTTTATAAACAAGTTCTTTAACATCTCTTAATGAGCCTTTAAAACGTGTAAAATAAATTGGTTTTCTTGAATTAACCTCTTTATTTAAATTGCTTGGCAAATAAGACTCAATTTCTTTTAATTTATCCTCTTCCTTTATTTCCAATTCGACCAAAAACTCGTCTTCATCCAAATCAAGTGCTCCATAAAGAGCGATTCCAGCAGAATCTTCTCCTCTATGTTGAAGACTTAAAAGCATTTCTGTCATCAAATTACCTATTTCAACTTTTTTATCCGAAAAAACACCTGCTATTCCACACATCGAGAATTCCATAATTTTGCAAAATAAAAAACTTATTTATTATAAATTCATATAAATTAATTTTAGTTATGAATTTTTATTAAAAAAAGAATGATATAGCTTTTTTCCCTTAGTTAAATAATCAATAGGTAAATAAAGCAATTACTTAATTTAAATGGTTTTATGTAGTTATTAAAGACTTCAGAATAAAAAATAAAATAGAAGTCTTTAAACAAAAATTTAAAGAAAATGCCGACTATTTTATGAAACAAATAATTTATTGATTCCATAAAACCCTAGAATAATCGCAAAAGCAGATCTTAATTAGATAAACCTAAATAATGAATTCCTAATATAATGTTAAAAGATTCGCTTTTAGATGGAAAAAAGAGGAAAATTTTATCTGTTGCTATTTTAGTTTTATTTTTAGTTTTAAGTATCTGGTTTTTGACAAGCCCCTATCTAGATATATTTTATAATGTAGATAAACTAAGAAATATCGTAATTGAATTTGGAGTGATGTCTCCAATTATTTTTATTTTATTAATGATTTTACAGATTTTATTTGCTCCAATCCCAGGCCACATCGTTTATTTGGCTGGTGGTTACATCTTTGGTACTTCTGGTGGAATACTCTATGGATTAATTGGACTTACAATTGGGACATTTATTGCGATATCTCTTGGGAGATTGCTTGGCAGGCCTTTTGTTAAAAAAATCATTAAAGAAGAATATTTAAATAAATTCGATAAAGTTACGTATGATTATGGATTAATAGCTATTTTTTTTCTGTTTCTTCTCCCTGGACCACCTGATGACGCTATTTGTTTTATTGCAGGGTTAACAGATATTGAAATAAAAAAATTATTGTTAGCTGTTATAGCTGGAAGATTTCCTGGGTTATTAGCTATGGTTATAGCTGGTAAAAACTTGGCTGAAGCTAAATGGACTTATTTTATAATTATAATATTAATAGTCGGAATTTTGAGTGTTTTAGCTCTTAAATACAGGAAAAAAATAATGAAAGTAAGAAAAAAGATTTAAGTATTCTTTCTGAAAGTACTTCAATAGGTTCTTATTGTTCCTTGTGTAGGTAAATTTTTTAGGTCAATTTCATTTCCATTTAAGAATACTTTTTCAATTTTAGTTCTTGGATCTAAAACATCGTCTTCAGTTACAACTAAATCTGCATCCTTATTTTCTTCAAGGGAACCAACTTTATCATCAATACCACATAATTTCGCCGGATTAATTGTAATCGCTTTCAAGGCTTTTTCTTCCTCCATTCCTTCTCTAACATTCAATGATGCTAAAAAGGGAAGATACTGTATAGGGGTTTCTGGACTATCAGATGTTATGCATACCTCTACTCCTTTATCAGATAAAACCGAAGCTGTTTTAAATGATCTCTCTTTGACTTCTCTTTTTGTTCGAGATAATAGCTGAGGCCCTATCACTGCCTTCATATCCTTTTTTGACAATAGATCCACTAATTTATGGCCTTCGGTGCAATGGTCTATTGCATAATTTAAATCAAATTCTTCTGCTATCCTTATAGCAGTTGAAATGTCATCAGCTCTATGAGCATGTATTCTTGCTGTTAACTCATTATTTAAAATTGGTTCTAAAGCCTCATATTTTAATTTTCTTTCATCTATGCCGCCTTTCTTCTTTCTACGTAGGTAATCATGTGCTTTATAGAGATTTTCCCGAATCAAAGCTGCTGTGGTCATTCTACTTGAGGGAACTTCTTTCTGTTCCCGATGAACTCTTTTGGGGTTTTCACCTAATGCAAACTTCATACCAGATGGTTGTTTAATCAACAGGTCTTCTATTCTATTTGAACCAAAAACCTTCAAAGCCGCCTGTTGACCTCCAATAGGGTTCGCTGAACCAGGAGTAACATTAACTGTAGTGACTCCTGCTTTTAAACTGTCCTGTAAACCTAAGTCATTTACATAAATACCATCGATAACTCTTAAATGAGGATTAATTGGATCATAAATCTCGTTTGTGTCGTTACCTTGCCAGCTTTCAGCATCTTCCCAGATACCTAAATGGGTGTGAGCATCTATAAACCCAGGATAGACATGTTTTCCATTAAGTTCAATGATTTCTGCTTCCTTAGGATAACTAATATTCTTCCCTATCTCTTTGATTTCTTTATCTTCGATTAATAGAGAACCTCTTTTTTTGCCATCGACAATTGTATGCAAAATAGCGTCTTTGATTACTTTCATTCATAAATACCTCTTTTCTTTTTTTAAATTAACAAATTACTTAAAAAAACCAAAACAAACCCTAATGTTTTATTACGTAATTTATTTACCAAATTTTCTTTTTAAACTAAATTAATTTAGGTGTACTATTTTACTTCCCAATAGAGAGATATGAGTAATCTTTTTTTCCTTTAGTCACTATTAGTTCTTATGAACATGAGATATAAA
>CAYPLQ010000085.1:0-557 GCA_964411605.1 uncultured archaeon
AGAAGTGGTAGAGAAGAGAATTAAATTCCTCTGGTCGTTCCTGAAAAGGGAGGTTACCGGAATCTTCAAATAAATAAAAACTAGAGTTATTTATTCTATTAGTTGCTTTTGCAGTCCACTCTTTTGAGAAAAAAGTGGTTTTCTCCGAATGTATTAATAAAGTATCTGCTTCTATGTACTTTAATTTGTCAAATAAATTTGTTCTTAATTTATTCCAGAGAACCTCGTTTTTTAGCCACTCTAAAGAAGACGCATTTAGGTTATATGAACAAAATAATTTAGAGAAACCCCTATTTAGGATAGGAGTATGAAGAAGTAAGTAATAAAAGAAGTGATGAGGCATTTTTTTACCCAACCCAAAACTATTTATCAAAACTAGTTTTCTCACCCTCTTTGGAGAAATCACTGAAACTGCTAAAGGAATTAACCCTCCTAATGAACAACCAACTAAGTCAACGTCTTCAATACCTAATTTATCTAAAAAATTCCCAAATATTTCTATGTACTTACTTGTCCCAATTTCTCTTATTGACTCACTTTCCCCAAAACCAGGTAAT
>CAYPLQ010000085.1:746-3178 GCA_964411605.1 uncultured archaeon
TAATTCCAAAGCAATAATTCTTCTATGCCTAGATAACTCAGAAAATATGTTTTTCCAGTAGTCCTTAGCTGAATCCATTGATTCTCCATGTATTAACATAATTGGTGGTTCTTGGTGACCTGAAAAAAAATAACTTAACTTAATGCCCATTAAATCGATTTTCTTAGACCTTAATTCCATATGTCTTTTTTTATGAAACAAAGTACAAAAAATTTGATTTACTCATAAAGATGTGGTGAATTAATAGGTAGGGATTAAGTGTTTTTATTTTTATATTGTTTAGTTAATGATTAGTTTACTTAAACGAAGCGGATTCATTTATGCCTGTATTTTGGGAGTGATTGGTGTTTTTTTATCAACTTTTTTTGGTGCAGCAATCCTTCAAGAGGGTTTGAGTGAATTAATTGTTTTCTTGCCTTTCTTCGTTATTTCAATTGCCTTAGTAATTATTTCTGTTTTTTTGTTGTTTAAGTGGGAGAAAGAAGAGGTGATGAGGATATTTTCTTGGGGGTTTGGTGCTGGAATATTTTTTATGGCTGTTTCTGCTTTAATAGGTTTTCATTTAGATGTTTTTTTTATTAGAAGTGTTTTTAGAGTTGTTTTAATGGGTTTTGGTTCTGGTTGTTTGGCTGGAGTCCTCGTTGGTGTATATGATGTTAGGAGCAGGAGACATAGATCAGAGCTCAAGGAGAAAAAGGAAAGGGTTGAGGATTTTGCGGAAAAAGCAGCAGACATAAATAACTACGGTAAGTTATTGAATGAAGCATCTTCTTTAGATGAAATTAGTTCCTTAACACTGGAAGCTATTGGTGTTGATGAAGTTGAGGTAATTGAGTCTGTTTCCTTAGAGAAATTATCTAAAGAAGTTGTTGAAGAAGTATTAAGTGTTATGGAACGAGATGAGGGTGCGGAAGTACATGATGTCAATGAATTCGATTTCTGGATAATTTCACCAATCCATGGCACAGATAAATGTTTAGTGGTTAAGCCAAGCGATGTTAGTGAGTTTGAGAAAGAAGATGTTAAATTACTTGGAATTCTCAGTAACCACGTAATGACTTCTCTCGAGCACCTAGAACACAAGTGAATTACCTCCTACCTATTCAGAAATTAGGGAAGGTGTCTTCTCAGCACACAGATTAGATAATTTACTTAGGTAATTGATTTGTTCTTGGGAAACTATGTTTCTATGATAAGATGAGGGATCTTGGAGTTAAGGATTTGGTTAAAAACTATGGTGAGGAAAGTGCTTTAAGAGGTTTGTCGTTTTCGGTTAGCAATGGCAATATATTTGGTGTGGTTGGGCCAAATGGAGCAGGTAAATCTACTTTATTAAAGATTATTGCTGGTTTAATTGAACCAAGTAGTGGAGAAGTATTTTTTGACGAAAAAAGAAGGATGGAGGGTTTTGAGGAAAGGATTGGTTATTTACCCGAAAAATCCCCTGTTTATGAAGATATGTCGGCGATTGAGTATTTGAGGTTTTTTGGTGACCTATATGGTGTTGAGGATGAGTGCTTGGATGAAAGGATCCATGGTTTTTTAGATGACTTAGATCTTGAGGAAAGGGAGTTAGAGATGGGGAAGATGAGTAAGGGGATGAAGCGAAAGGTTATGGTTGCGAGATCCTTAATTAATGGCCCTGAGTTATTGATTTATGATGAACCTGGCAGCGGCTTAGATCCAGTTACTACTAATTTTTTGTTGGATTATGTTGAAGAGCTTGGAGGTGATGAGAAAATTATTTTGATTAGTGCCCATAATCTCTTTCACATTGAATCTGTGTGTGATAGGGCTTTGATATTGAAAGATGGTGTTGCTTCAGCTATTGGTTCGATTGATGAGATCAAAGAGGATTATGGTGATGTTGTTTATAGGGTATTTTCTTCGGATAAATATAGTGACCTCGATCCGGTGAAGAGTGGTAAGTACTGGGTATACGAAACTAGGAATTTGGTTGAGATGAGGGAAGTTATGGATTATATTGAAGACATGGGTGGTGATGTCTTGGATGTTAGGACCAAAGAGGTTAGTTTGGAAGATGTTTTTTTAGAAAAGGTAGGTTGATTAGAAAGAGATGTTTGATTTATTTGATGTGGCTAAGTGGGAGTTAAGTAAGTTAAAGAAACAACTAAGTAAGTTCACTCTTGGTGTTTTGTTGTTATTGGTTTTTTCTACTGCTCTTTTTGTTGTTTTTTCTCCAAGTTTCAATGAGGATCTCTATCGAATAGGTGTTGATGAGGAAAAAAATCCCTTGGTTTATGAAGCTGTAAAGGAAAGCAAAGTCCTTGATCCAGTTTCTCCAAGTATTAATGCGTATCGTAGTGGAGTTATTGAAGTTTTGGTAGATGGAGATCAATTGTTTTATCATCGTAGTGATAAGGCGTTGAGTGCTTTAGGTTATCTCGAGGATGCGATTAATTCCTATAATA
>CAYPLQ010000085.1:3188-5746 GCA_964411605.1 uncultured archaeon
TGGTGGGTGAGGAATTTGGTTTCCCTGTAAGAGTTCAATTCTTTGAGTTAGAAAGAAACATTGGTTCTGTTCTTGAGGAAGGAGGTGTTGTTCGAGGAAGCGGTTCTCAGGACGGAGAGGAGGAAGTTGATGAGGAACCGGGAACTGGGGATAGGGAGTCAAGTGATGATGAGGGGGTGAAAAATGGTTTAGAAGAAACTCCAAGTAGTGGTGATGGAGATGATGTTGTAGAGAGGAAGGGGTTTTTTGAGGAATTATTTGGTGGAGATAGAGATGGTGGTGTTCGGGGTAGTGAGGTTCCGGAGGCTATTCAACCTCCTTTTCCTTTTCAGTCACTTGTTATTGTTTTGAGTTTTATTGTTCCTCTCAGTTTTGTTTTGCAGTCTCTTGGGAGTTCATTGTTAGTGGAGACTCAGATAGGTGGTGCTGAGAATTTATTGGTTTCTCCTTTGAGTGAGGTTGAGTTGTTGATAGGTAAGTCTTTGCCTTATTTCTTTGGTTCTTTGGTTATTGCTTTGGCTGTGGTTTTGGTTTCTGGTGCCGGTGCTTTTTCTTTATTGTATTTTTTGCCTGTTTGCTTGATTTATGTCTCTTTGACGGTTTATTTAAGTGTTTTATCGAGAAGTTATAAGGAATTGAGTTTTTTGACGATTTCAGGTGTTGTGGCTTTATCGATTTATTTGTTTTTACCTGCTATTTTTACTGAAGTCCCGGCTGTTTCTTTGATTTCTCCGTTGAGTTTGGTTATTAGGTCTATTGAGGGAGATGCTGTTGGTTTTTTGGATTACTTGGTTAGTAGTTTGCCGCTATATCTTTCTTCGGTTTCTCTGTTCTTTTTAAGTAGTATCGCTTTTAGGGTTGAGTTAATTGGTGAGGGATTGAGTTTGAGGGAGAAGTTGATTTTTTCTCTTAGTTCTTGGTTAAGTACTAAATGGAGTGTTTTTTTGGTTGTTTTGGTTTTTGTTCCTGTTGTTTTTGTTTTTGAGTTGTTGTTGGCTGGTGCTTTGTTTTTGTTTGGAAGTGGTTTAGTTGTTCCTTTGTTGTTATTGGGTGTTGCTTTAGTGGAGGAGTTTGTTAAATTTGTTCCTGTTTATTGTTTTTATGTCAAAGAAAAGGTTTTTGGGAGTTATTTATTTGTTTTAGTTATTTTAAGTGGTTTTGGTTTCTTTTTAGGTGAGAAAATTGTTTTGTTGTTTAATTTAGTTGGTTTGGGAGATATCTATGGTGGTGCTTTGTTCGGTTCCTTGAGTCCTTTCTTGTTTTTTGTTCCACTAATACTGCATGTTGCAACCACTGCAACAGCAACTTTTGGGTTGAAATACAGAAACAAATACAAAAAATCAATCCTAATTTCTTTCTCTTCTGCAGTACTAATACACCTAATTTATAACTTAGTGGTGATAACTTGGGCCTAAAAAAAGCACTTACCCTAGCTAAAAAAGAATTTAGATCCCTCTTAAACGAAAAAACCATAATAACCATATTCATAATCCAATTATTGATAGCTTCTTCTAGTTCACTCCTATTAGTGGGATTAACCACAATGTATGATCCTTCTACGATGCAAGGAGAAATAGATCTCGGAACAGTAAACAGTACTCAATTAAATAAAGTAATCAAAAAAGACAAAGAAACCGATTACCAAGAATTTCAGTCACTTGAAGCTGCAATAAATTCCTTTAAACAAGGAAAAATCGATGCAGTAATAAAAAAGGAAACAAAAACAATTAATGAAACAAAAATTGCTTATTTAGATGTTTATGTACCAAAAAATAGTTTTTTATCTAGCTTAATCACTTCAAAAATAAAGGAATTATCTATTTCCTACGAAAACCAGTTAAGACAACAACTACATAACGAAGATGTATTAGATAAAGAAGTAATTATCTACGACGCGCCTAGAACAAATCCAAATTATCATTTTACACACTCAATCCTAATACCATTATTGTTTCTGTTACCAGCTGCTTTATCTGGAATAATGATGATTGATTTCTTGACTGAAGAAATTGAGAAAAAAACAATAGAGATCCTAGAAATAAGTCCTTTATCTATCCACGACATCTTGAATGCCAAGGCATTTGTTGCTTGGGTACTTGTTCCATTACAAGCAACAGCTTGGATGAGTCTGTTAGCTCTAAATGGGATAACAATAAATAATTTCTTTGTTTCATTGATAATAACATCTTCAGTTTCATTGTTATTGGTCTCAGTTAGTGGTATACTCTCATTAGAACTGAAAAACAGGAATCAAGTACAACTATCTTATACAATCCTAATAATTACTTCATTAGTTCTTTCATCAATATTGCCAATAGATTTAATTAATTTATTAGCTAAATTATCGATGAATAACACTGCACCCAGTACTTTGTTCTTAGTTCTATTTTATTTATTTAGCGGAGCAATTCTTTATTTAGTATTCATTAATTGGGTTGCTATAAAAGAAAAAGTGAAGTGACCCCTACCTAAATCAAATGATTTAGGAAAAGGCTTCCCTGTAACCTTATCCTCGAAAGAGGAGTTTGTTTTCCACCGAACTTATCTCATACATTCGG
>CAYPLQ010000086.1:0-1839 GCA_964411605.1 uncultured archaeon
CAACCATCATTTGTGTCATTTCGTAAACGAACATCTGCATGAGTTGTTTGATTTCTTTGTATGATTTGTTTTCCATGTAGGGTGCTAGGAAGGTTAAGAAGTTGTAGAATCCTTGGCCACCTGCCCAGTTGGTTTGTGCTGATCCTAGGGCTTTTACTGCGTGTAGGATTGCTACTTCTGCTTTTTTTGCTGGTCCTGCTACTGATGATTTTTTTCCGCTTCCGTCTGGCATGAGGCCGTAGTATAGGAAGTATCTTAGGTCCCAGTCCATGCAGAATGGGCGTGTTGCGAAGTATTCTAGGTCGTGGATGTGTAGGTCTCCGTTTAGGTGGGCGTCTGCTTGTTCTGTTGGCATTGTTAGTAGGTATTGTTCTTTGCTTATTTTGTCGGCTTTTTTCTTGTGTGATGTTTCTGGGTTACCTATTAGGTTTGCGTTTTCGTTTGATTCGAATCCTCCTCCTATGTCCATGTTGAAGGCGTCGAATACTGGTGTTCCTACTCTTGTTGATACGTTTCGGTAGAGTCTTGCGTTGTCGTTTGTTGTTTCTCCGTTTTGGCTGTGTTCTAGTAATATGTTGTTCACTATTTCTCTTATTAGTGGACCGCTTAGTTGTTTTACGTTTAGTTTTCTTATTCTTTTTTCTGCTTCTCTTGCTACTTCTTGTGCTAGTTGATCGCTTATTGGTTCTTGGTCAAAGATTTCTTGGGTGAGTTTTGTTTCTTTTTTTAGTTGTTTTACTATTTTTTGTCGATCGAATTCTGTTATGTATCCGTCAGAGGTTCTTACTTTTGGTAATCCTTCTATTGGTTCTCCTTCTATGTTTAGTTGAGTATAATTTTCTTTTTTACTCATTAATCTATTTCCTCCTGTATTATTTGGTCTAGTTTTTGTTTTTTTAGGGTGTTTTGGTTAAATAAGGTGTTTAATTTGTAGTAATTTTCTTTTGTTTTTAGTATTGGTGCGGATTTTGCGAATACTTCATCCATTGCTAGTTGTGTTCTTGCTTCTGGTTCTGTCATGTTTTTTTCTTCGTAGTCGATCTCTTTCTTTGATAGGTATTTTTTTAGTTTTTCGCAGCGTGGACAATTTGAGGTGGTGTAGACTTTTGTCATATTTAATCACCATGAAGAATTATTTGGTTTTTTGTGTAACACATAGTCTTATATCAAGTAGTATAATTCCTAATTGAGGGTTAGGTGAAACTAATATACTGGGGGTGTTATAGGTGTTTCCTTGCGGATGGGTTGTTGTTTTTTTGTAAAAGTATTCTTTTTTTGTCAAGAGAAAGTTTTTTGCTTGGTGTCTATGTGGTCTTGGTGTTTTGTTTTACAACATAATTAATTAAGTCAGGGATATATTTTTATTAAAGTAAGTGGGTATTGATAAATAATTAAGTTAAAAGGATAATTTAAAGAATAGGTTCCTCATATCGATGTATCTAAAAAATTTATTTATGTGTGATAAAAATGGCTCTTGATGTTTTGTTGCTTGGAATTGGTCAGTGTGGTAATAGAATTCTTGATGAGGTGAATAAGCAAGCTTTTGGTGGTGGTGGGAGGTTTTCGAAGTACTTTGGTAGGCAAAATTTCCCAAGTAATGTTAAAACTATTGCTATTAATACTTCTAGGAATGATTTGAAGGAATTGGATTATACTAAGGCAAAGGACCGGGTTCATATTCCTCATCTCCATGGTGTTGGAGCTAATCGTGACGAAGGTAAAGAGGTCTATAAGCAAAATAAGGATGTTGTTTTTAAGGAAATAGATGAGAGAGATGATTATGATGTTGGTTTTGTGATTAATTCTGCTGGTGGGGGAACTGGTTCTAGTTTTAGTCCT
>CAYPLQ010000086.1:1937-5634 GCA_964411605.1 uncultured archaeon
GAAGGAGAGATATGATTTTCAGCTCTATAATATCGTTGTTTTGCCTTTCCGTAGTGAGGGAACTATTTATTTACAAAACTCTGCTTTTAGTTTGAAGGAATTGGATGAAAGTGGTTCTGATGGTATTTTTTTGGTTGATAATGAGTTTTTGAAGAAACGCGAGCAAAGAGATATTCATAGTGCTTATAGTCGTATTAATAGGATGGTTGCTGAGAGAATTCTTTTCTTGTTGAAGGCGTTGGATAGTGAAATGATGTTAGTAACTGATTTGGGGGACTTTAATACGGTGATGGAGGCTGGTAAGGGCTTTGCTACTCTTGGTTTTTGGGATTCTAAGGAAAAAACATCGATTAGTAAAGCTATTCAGAAGAGTTTATCGCCTAATGGTTTGTTGTTTAATGCTGATGTTTTGAATGAGGCTGCTAGGGCTATGGTAACTATTCAGGGGGAGAAAGAGTCGTTGGACATGGAAGGTATTACTAAGGTAATTGATAAGTTGTCTGAGAAAATTGGTCATGTTTTTAAGGGTGTTGTTGTTGATGAAGGTAATCCAAAGATTTTGTCGGTTATTTCTTTAGATGATTCTGAGACCTTGGATGAGATCTATGATCAAGCTGTTGAGGCTATTAAAATCGAAAAAAAGAAAAAGGAGTTGCGTGATGAGAGTGAAGAGGTTTTTGATAAGATTGATGGAATGGAGCCTGAATATTGATTGAGGAAGACGAGAAAACTATTTCTAAGTACAATTACCCAGAGAAGGGTGTTGTTGTTACTGAGGAGCGCTTGATTCTTAGGGAAGAGGATTCTGTTCGTTCGATTCCTTTAGGTAAGATTAATTCTTTTTATGTTTATCCTAAGCGTGGTTTTTTGGGTAAGAAGTTTGTTGTTTTTGCGAATCTCAGTGATGAGGAGGATGTTTCTTTGGTTGATTTTGATGAGAGAGCTGGTGCTGTTAGTTTAAAGTGTGATTTGAACGCTGTTTTGGACAAGTGATTTTTTTTCTTTTTTGATTCGTTGGATAAGTTTTAAGTACTTTATTGTGTTACTGTGTTACACACTAACACAGTAAAAGGGTGTTTAAAAATGGAAATAGGAAAAAAAATCAGAAAAGAAAGAATATTCAACAGAAACAGCAAAAGAACAATGATAGTGCCAATGGACCACGGCATAAGTTCAGGACCAATAAAAGGCCTAGAAAATCTTCCAGCAACAGTAGAAAAAGTAGCAGAAGGAGGAGCAAACGCAGTACTGATGCAAAAAGGAATGATAAAACACGGACACAGAGGATATGGAAAAGATGTAGGACTAATAGCTCACTTATCAGCTAGCACCTCACTCAGCCCAGAAAAAAACTACAAAACCCAAGTATGTAGTGTAAAAGAAGCAATAAAATACGGAGTCGATGGAATAAGCGTCCACGTAAACATAGGTTCCAACACAGAAGAAAAACAACTAAAAAAACTAGGAAAAGTCTCAGAAGAATGCGAAAAATGGAGTATGCCCCTAATAGCAATGATGTATCCTCGAGGAGAAAACGTAGACGATGAATACGACGTAAAATACGTTAAACACGCAGCAAGAGCTGGAGCAGAACTAGGAGCTGACATAATAAAAACCAACTACACAGGCTCACCCAAAACATTCAGAGAAGTAGTAGAAGGATGTCCCGTTCCAGTTGTTGTAGCAGGAGGCCCAAAAATGGAAAACGAAAACCAGGTGCTAGAGATGGTGCATGAAGCAGTTCAAGGAGGAGCAAGTGGAGTTGCAATAGGTAGAAACGTTTTCCAGAGCGAAGACGTGGTATCAATGACTGAAGCAATTACTTCAATACTACACCAAAATGTTTCAATAAAAGAAGCAAAGAACCTAATATGAGGGTGAGGAACCGATGACAGAACTATGGTTAGATGCAAGAGAATATGATAAAGAAAAAGTTACCGCAGCACTTGAGAGAGGTTATGACAAAATATGGTGTGAACCAAACAAAGTTGATGAAGTAAAAAAACTAGGAGAAATAGATGTTGCCTCAAAAGAAAAAGCAGACATCACTTTAAAAGAACCTAAACAAAAAAGTGATTTACCTCAAGGAGAGGAAAAGGAAGTTGGTGCCTTTGTATTAATAAGAAATAAACAAGATGAGGAATTCGCTAAAGAACTGGGAAGTCAAGTCGATTATTTGTTGATCCGAACCACTGATTGGGAAATAATTCCTCTCGAGAACTTGATCGCGGATTTACAGAAAAAAGACACAGAATTGATTTTGGGAATAAATGAAGTAAGTGATGCTGAAACAGCTCTTAATACATTAGAAGTGGGGGTAGATGGCTTATTCTTTGATCCAAGTTCTTTAAATGAATTAAGTGATTTAGTGCAGGAATTAAATAGTTTAGAAAAAAAATCTTTTGATTTAACAGAAGTTGAAGTAACGGAAATAAAAGAAGTTGGGTTAGGTGATCGTGTCTGCGTAGATACTTCTAACTTAATGGAAGTTGGTGAAGGCATGTTAGTTGGTTCAAGTTCAAAGGGACTGTTCTTAGTTCATTCCGAGTCACTGGATACGGAATATGCTGATCCTAGGCCTTTTAGGGTAAATGCTGGTGGTGTCCATAATTATTTACAAGTAAATGTAGATGAAACTAAGTACTTGTCTGAACTTGAGGCAGGTGATGAGGTCTTGGTTATTGATAGCGATGGAGGTGCTAGAGATGCTTTTGTTGGTAGATCTAAGATCGAGAAAAGACCTATGATGTTGATTAAAGCAAGAACCAATGATTCAATTATTAAGGTGGTTTTGCAGAATGCCGAAACAATTTGTTTAGTTGATTCAAGTGGAAAACCAGTTTCTCTCTCAGATCTTGAACCAGGTGATTGTGTTTTGGCGAAGACAGAGAAAAGTGGTAGGCACTTTGGTGAAGAAATCGAAGAAACAATTGTGGAGAAATAACAAATTAATTATTTGGAGGCTTTAGTTATGAGGGTTAAAGCAAATAAACCAGTTGAAGTTGGTGATGTATTAGTTGGTGAAGAACCAGTTGTTTGTGGCTGTGTTGGAGAAAAAAATGTCTTTGAATTAATTGATGTTGCTGAAGAAGTTTCAGAGAAAGTTGATTTAGTTGAACTCCGAATTGATTACTTAGATGATCCAAGCAGCTCTGAAGTTAAGAGAGAATTAGCTAATCACAACATAGGTGTTCCAGTGATTTTGACGATAAGGAAACAAAATGAAGGAGGTAGATTTTCTGGAAACGAAAAAGAGAGAATTAAGTTACTAAAAGAATACCTTGGTTTTGTTGAGGCCATTGATTTAGAGGTGCATACTAGTGATAAATATAAAGAAGAAATAATTCAAATGACAAAAGAAAAAAATACTTCCTTAGTTTTTAGTTACCACAACTTCTCCAGAACAGGGAGTGTAGAAGAAATAAAGATGCATTTAGATGAATGCATGGAGTTAGGAGATATTGCTAAAGTTGGTGTTAAAATAAATTCCCCAAATGACTTACTGAAGCTATTTAAGGCTACTTATAGCACCAAAAAAGAGTTAAAGAAGCCATTAGTTACTATTGGTATGGGTGAAGAAGCTAAGATTGGTCGGTTAATGACAACTTATTTTGGTTCCGACATAATCTATGTTGGTGCTGGAAAAACAACGGCTCCAGGCCAATTTGGCGTTAATGAGGTCATTGATTTGTTGGAG
>CAYPLQ010000087.1:0-5626 GCA_964411605.1 uncultured archaeon
CCAATGGAACCATCCGTCACTGTTTTCTGTTTTTCCTTCTATATAAGCAGTTATTGAATCTTCTTCTGTTTGTTGTTCTCCTCTTACTTCTATTTCTACTGTTTCTGTTGCTTTGTTTCCTTTTTTGTCTTTTACTGTTAGGGTTAGTTTGTAGTTTCCTGTTGTCCATTTGTGGGTTACGTGTTCTCCTTTTGCTTTTTCTCCGTCTCCGAAGTCCCATTTGTATTTTACGATTTCGTTAGTGCTTTTTTCTTGGCTTTTTGTTCCTCTTAGGTCGAGTTGGATTGAGCTTTTGCTTGTGCCTAGTGTTCCCCAATGGAACCATCCGTCACTGTTTTCTGTTTTTCCTTCTATATAAGCAGTTATTCCGTCCTGGACATAACTTTCCTTATCATTATTTCCGCTAAATTCTACAGCATTGAACTCTAAAGTCACAGGTTGGGTTTTTTTGTTTTTGTAATCAATATTTTTTAAAATATTTTCGTTTCCTATGCCTGGTAGGGTTTTGGTTTGATCAATATTTGAATGAGCTGCTCTACCTTCTACTTTTTTATTTCCAGGGACTAGAATAAAAGTAAAAAATAAAGCTATGGCCAAAATTACTAATATCCACTTTTTCATATCTCTTCTCCTCCCTAATACTCTATTTCCTTCTTTTAGATTTTACCTATATAATAACATAACTAAAGAAGAATCATAAAATCACCGAAAATTAATTTTATTCATCTATGATGGAGATCTTATTATCTCTGACAAGTAAATCATAATCTTTTTAAAAATAATCCTCCAGGATGTGAGGATGAAGGAAATAAATACATTGATCAAATAGAAAGAGGAAGAACTTTTTGGAGGAAAAAGGAGCTGTTGGTGAATTATTGAATTATTAAGTATAAAACAAAAAAATCTCACCACAACATCTTTGTAAGCGTCTCTATCTTATTGCGGTCTTGGACACTATTCATCTTTTCCTTCAACAAGAACCACATTTTTGTGTATTGATCTGCTTTTTTCTGGGTTTTTTGTTTTGTCTTGTTTACCTCACGAACAGTTCAAAAAAGATGATGTTAAAGAAAGAACAAAGCTAATTCAAAAACTGTGTGAAGAAATTTATTCCCTAAGCGGATTTGATAAAATAGCTAAAAAATAAGAACTAACAAAAACAACTTATTTCCTTCTCTAATTATCCCAAGTGCCTTAATACTTTCGTTTACCTTTTAAGGAACTCTAAGTTTTTGATCTCTTACATCTATACATAAATAAAGTCTGGATTAGAGAGTGTAGTAAAAACTAAATCTTTTTAGTTTTAAATAGGAGATTAGTTATTGTGTGTTGGATGGAAGTTGAAGCTGCGGTTTCTATAGATGAAATTTATGAGAGAGTCCAGGGGCATGATTTGGTTCTTACGGTTGAGGCCCCATTGGCTGATTCAATAAACAATCGTGTAGAGGAACCATTTCTTGGCTATTTTTCTATTACTCCAAGGAGACTGGTTTATGACCAATATGATGAAGACTTGATGGATAAGAGAGAGCTTTTCCATTTTATTGTGAATAAAACAGAAATGACTTGGAAACAAGCCTCCTATTTGTTAGAAAATGCGATAAGTTGCTGGATGGAAACTGGAAAACTAACAAAGATCCTAGAATATCCTCGCTTTGATTCAGAAGAGATGGAGAGAGTTGTAGACATTTTAAAGAGTACTAATAATATATTTAGAGCTATGGAGGAGTATGAACTAAGTAATCAAGAGGTGGCGGTTGTCGCCTACCATCAGTTCAATGAATTGGACAAAAAAGTTCTTCCAGAAAAATATGACAAAATCGAGGTATTCAAGCAAGAAAAGAAGGAGTTACCCAGATTCAATGTTTTTAATTCTGAAGTTGAAATTGTTCGCGCCTTATCCAAAAACATCAATAAAAGAAATGCGAGTGATGTCGCCTTAGTAATGGATCCGGATAGTGAGTACCAAGCCTTAGTTGAATCATTGCTTGAAACAAATGGAATTCCTTATATGACGCAGCCTGAGATAACTGAGAACATGGAGCTCAGAAATTTCCTATCACTCTGCAGATTAGTTAACAGAGGAAGTGAATTAAAGCTTAAAGAAGTGCAACCAATCCTAAAATCAATCAATATAGATGTTTCTAGGGAATACAACGAACAATACCTTAAGGACCTAGAACTAAAGGAACTCAATGAATTCAAGAACCTCTTAAAAGAGATAGAAAACTCATGTTACAAAACAGTTTTAGATTTATTTGAGAAGTTAACTAAAAAAGAGACAAAAGAAATCCAGGATTTATTAAATGAACTAGATTTATTAGAAAAAGAAGTTAACGAAAAGACCTTAGACCTAATTGAATTTTATTTAGATGTTTTTGATGTTCCACTTGAGGGTGGTGAGAGGAGGGGTGTTTTGTTTGCTTCACCAAAAAATGTGGCATGGGTTGATAGGTCAATAGTTTTCCACATAGAGATGGGAACAAATTGGGTCTCTGAGCCACCTGAAAAACCCTGGATAAACAAAGAAAAATTTGAAGAACAGAAACTCAAAAACTTCAAGATTTTATTACAAAATGAAAAGAGCTACTACTTGGTTCAGGACAAACACCTCAATGAAGAGGTGACGCCATGCTTTTACTTTAACGAAATAACTTCTAAAGACTATGACTCATTCACTGACTTCCCACACAAGAGATACAAAGAAAAACAAGAAAAAAAACTAGAAGGCTTCGAAAAAGAGGAATACAACATAGAAGTAGAGGAAATAGACACCATAAGTCAGTCGAGCTTGAATAAGTTTGTAGAGTGCCCAAGAAATTACTTCTTTTCTCAGTTGGTTACTTCAGTTGATCAGGATTTCTTTAGGAAAGGTAACTTGTTTCATGATTTTGCTGAATTCTACCTAAACCACCCAAGCTTCACAAAAGAGAACCATACCGAGATCATAGGATATATGGTTGGGGAGATGAGGCCAATTGTGGAGGATCTTGAGCTTGATTTACTAAAGACAGAGTTCTTGGTTGGCACAAAGAACATAATGAATTACATCGATGACAGCGAGACAAGGGAATTTGAAACCGAGGGATACAATAAGAGAAACGAGAGAAATATTTTTTCAGAAGAATTTGGGAAGTCTATTAATTCTGAAATCACGGAGGCTTGGTTTGAGAACCAGGACCTAGGTTGCCATGGAAAGGTTGACCTCATTAAAAATATGAATCATTTGGTTGATTATAAGAGTGGTGGAAAGAAATCTTGTTTCCAAATTGTTAAGGGGTCCAATCTTGACCTTTTGGAGGATAATCCTAACTTTCAGGCTATGCTTTACTTAGCGCATCATAGGAATAAGAATCCAAATCAAAAACTAGAGTTCACCTTCTATTACTTCCTTGAAAACATTGATGAGGAAATGAGTGGAGAATCCAATTACAGAGACAACATCACCAAAATAACTTACTACCCAAAGACATTTGAGGAGCAAATATCAGAGAAAATAACATTTAAGTGGTTATTGGGCTCCAGCAAGAAGAGAACAGAATTCTTAAAGACTCTAGGATTTGAAAACTACCAAAAAGCTTTAAAAAGCTTAGAGGTGCCTGAAGAGGTAGAATACAGTAAGGGAGAAATTGTTGCAGAGAAAAAGGCTGAATTAATGAATAGGTTTAGGCTTTATTTGGATGTTGGTCGGGGAAAAGACGTTACTGAGAGACAGCTCGAGAAAATATCAGAAGGAATTTTAAAGAAATTTGTGGAGTTCAGGAAAAGCAACTACTTTAAAGAAGACTTGGACAAATTTGAGGAATTCTTGTGGAACAAGATTGAGGAACTAAACACCTACAAAAGAACTGAGTTCCCAATTGGAGATGCTGATCTCGAAAAAATAGATAACCGGGACTTATTGATATTATGAGTTTTAAACCAAATCCACAACAAAAGAAATTAATCCAGAACTCTGAGGGAGTTTATTTAGTTGATGCTGGACCCGGAACCGGTAAGACCTCAACAATAACCAACAGATACCTAGAATTACTTGAAGAGGGAAATCAACCGGATGATATTCTTTTGATTACATTCACTAGGAACGCAGCTGACCAAATGAAGGAAAAAATCATGAAGAACTCAGACATCAATCAGTCAAAGTTGCGGGGGGCGCCGATAAGTACGTTTCATAGCCATTGCAAGAAACTAATAGATCAATACGGCTTCAATGTTCCCGAGTACCTCGGCATAAATGACAATGTAACTGCAAACACTAGAATCGTTGAGAGTGAGGTCTTAGAGAGAAGAAGTTTTG
This sequence comes from uncultured archaeon, assembly GCA_964411605.1. Taxonomy (GTDB): domain Archaea; phylum Halobacteriota; class Methanonatronarchaeia; order Methanonatronarchaeales; family Methanonatronarchaeaceae; genus PZKD01. Next base: position 4,298 of record CAYPLQ010000087.1, read on the forward strand.
AGAGATTCATGGACCAATTTATGGAGAGACACCCAGAATATCGAGGCTATTATCGCTTAGTTCGTGATAGGAGTAATCTTTTACATTTAATTAAGTCTTTAGCTGTTAAGGGAATTATTCCTGAGAGAACTGGATGGTATCGGAATGGAGAAGACTACTTGGATGGAGATCTCGAGGAATTCAAGGAAATTGCTAAGGAACTTAATAGGCCAAAGGATGGAGAGAGGGGAAAGAAGCAATCTGAGTTAAGAGGAAGACTAACAAACTTTGATAATAAATGTTTCACAGAAGAAGCACCAGATAGAAAAGAGATTCGAGGAGGAAGAGGGTCTAAAAAAATAAATGAGGATTATTTTGAAGAGGTATTTGAGGAAGATAGAGAAGAACTCAAGAAATTTGTTCATGACTTATATTTTGAGTATTTGAGGTATGCTTTGAGTAAGAATTACTTGAATTTCAGCTTTTACTTGCTCTTCGCCTTTGTCCTATTAGTAGAGGACCATGATCTACAGGAAGAGGTTGGTTTTGATTATGTTATGATTGATGAGTTCCAGGACACTAATGAGATACAACTTAAATTGGCTTTACTTCTTTCGTGTAATGGAAATGTTTGTGTGGTTGGGGATTGGAAGCAAAGCATTTATAGCTTCCAGTACGCAAATGTGGAAAACATCCTAAAATTCGAGAAAAGACTCAAAAAATACAAGAGAGAATTAAACAAGGATAGGGAAAGAATCAAATACGGTGTTTGTGGTTTTGAGGAAATAAATTTGGTTAAGAACTACAGGTCCACGCAAGATATAATTGATTTCTCTGAAACTGCTCTCACGTTAACAGCAACTCGCTATGAAGAATTAGATAAAGAAAAGATAATTGAAAAAGTTACTTCATTAGAAGCTGATCGATGCTCTGAGGGACAGATAACGGCTTTCCAGAGCGAAAATGAAAAGGAAGCTATCCTCGAAAGAATAGAAGAAATCGTGGATAACCCAGAATATACAATAAAAGAAGATGGTGAAGAGAGGAGACTGGATTATAAGGATATAGCTGTTTTGTCGAGAACTAGGAAGTTTGGTTTAGAGCTGCAGGAGAAGGCTAGGGACGTTGGTGTTCCAGTTGCTTATGAGGGTGGCGTCGAATTATTTAAGACGAATCCAGCAATTATTCTCTTGGCTTGGCTAAGAATCCTTGAGTACAAGGACTCAAAAAGAGGCTGGAGCGTTGTACTAGAAAATGCCGGATACAACCTAGATGAAGTAGAACATATTCTTGAGGAAGAGGATTATCCAGAAAACATACTCAAATTCTCAAAAGAATTGGAAAAAATAG
>CAYPLQ010000088.1:0-2396 GCA_964411605.1 uncultured archaeon
GTGATTGGGTATTCATCCAACCCTCCTGTGATGTAATCTAAATCTATGCCATTACTTTTTAATTCTTTTTTTATTTTACCGGCGTCATTTTTAACTTTTGGAAGTCCTTTATTTGTATCTAAATTTGCTATATTAATGAATTCTCCGTCTAAATTATTTGAGATATTATTTAGTGCCAATATAATATCTGAAAAAACATAAGCTGTTTCTTTTTTAGCATTTAGTATAATTAAACCTTTTTTTCCATTTTCTAGTTTATTAATGATTTCTTTAGCTGCTTCTAATTTAGAATCTCCAGGGGATGGAGGTATATAGTCTTTAGTGGCTGAGCCTTTTTCTTTTTCTACTTCAGTTGCTTTTTTAAGTAATTTTTTCTGTCTTTCTAATTCAGATTGTTCAATTAATCCCGATTCTTCTGCTGATTCAAGTGTTTTTATAACTCCAGTTGTGTTATCTTGGTATCCTGAATGAACATTTACGACAATAGATGGTATTTCAGCCTCAGATTTATCTATTGGAGAAGATAAATCCTCTCCAATTATCATACTAACACATGTACCTACTATTGCCATTTTTTCTGGCTCAAATTTTCTAGTGGCTTTATTAATGGTTTCTATTAATTTTTTTTCGCCACCAAAAACGAAATCATTTTCTTCCATACCTGATGTCAAAACTCTTACATTTTCTTCTTCGAGAAGCCTTGAATGCTTAAAAGAGCAACCAGGAGGTCCATGCATTATTATTAAATCTACGCCTAAATCCCTCAAAGTGTACATTGCAGCTACTATCGAACTGGGTCTTGGGTGAATTATTTTTTCAGAATCCATTTTTATCTCCTAATTTTAACAAAAGAAATTAAGTAATCTTTTGGATTTGATATTTCTATAGCTTTTTTTAAAGCTTTTTTATGGTTTTTAAAACATTTTTTTGTTACTTCAGCATATTTCTTCCCTACGCCGATAACCTCTTTAAAGTCAAATTCATTTATTTTTTTTCTAACTTTTTCTACATCAAAGGATTCACAAATGTTTTTTTGTTCTTCCCCTATTATCAATATGGCTTCATTATCTATTGAATCCATTAATAAATCTAAATCCTCTATTTTTGTACCAGAACATGAATTATCTATTAATACTCTATTTTTTATTGTTTTTTTATTCATTCTACCTTCAAAACCTGTGAAAGAAGAAATAGCTTTTTTTATTTCATTTTCAGGTATTTTTAATAAAAGTGAAGCTAAAATCGAAGTCATTATAGATGACTCAAAGTATCTAAATAACGATAAACTTAATTTAAAACCACTAAAATCAATTTTACTTAGATTAATACTATTTATATCTAAAAATTCTCCATCAAAACTATAATTAACTTTTTCTTTATAATTTATTGAATTATTTTTCTCAATTTCCTTTGGAGATATTAACTTACATTTATTGCTCAAATTTGCTACCGAATTTAGCTTCTTTTCTGATGCTTTATAGTTCCCTGCTGCAATTAAATAATCATAATCCAAAGAAGTAAGAATTGCTAAATCAGCTATTCCTAAAAAACCCAATGAAATTTCACTAATAAAAAAATCAAGATCTATTTCGTTATTACAAATGTACTCAAAGGCTCTAAGATTACCAGCAGGTGATATAGAAAATTTTTCAGTTTCCTCAAATGAATCTCCTTTTGAGACTTTAAAACCATTTGAGGAATTAATTGCTACTTTATAACCATTTTTTTTCAAAATTTTGCCTAATAAAAGAGCTGTTGAGGTCTTACCTACAGTACCAGTAATTTCTATGCAAAAAACTTCTTTTAATAAATTTTTGTATTCAGAAATATTCTTAACTAAGTCATGATGTGTCAATATTTTTTCTTCTTCTGCTTCGTCAATTACAGAGTATTCTGGGTCTAAGTGCACTGGTGAAATAATTTTCTCATACTCGCTTGGGTCTTTTTTTTCTCCTTTATAAGGATCTATTGCTTCAGAAGAACCCCCGATTTCATTTAACTTCTTAGATAAGAAATCTCCTCCATGGACAGTGTCTAAAACCAAGAAATCATTGGATTTAGATATCTTGTTCATGGTTCTTTAAGCTTTCATTGATTCTCTCAAGTCCAACATCAATTATCTTTTCATCTAAACCAATAGGGTTTGAATAAATAAGTTCTACCTCTTCTCCATCTTTTTCTATTGTTTTAGTTTTCTCTCCTTCCTCTAAACCCAAAACTTTAGGTATGTCTTTAAGGGTGTGGACACCCTTTGCTAAGAAAAAGGGAAAAACAATTATTCTTCCAAAGTCTTCATTAAGCAAATCTTCAAGTGAATTATCGAGATAGGGTTCATTTAAACTAAGAAACGAATATCTTACTTCATCAAATTCATCACTTATTCCTTCAGCGAAATT
>CAYPLQ010000088.1:2406-4769 GCA_964411605.1 uncultured archaeon
CCATGACCTACTACTAAAACAGCTGTATCTTTCATAAAGTTACACCTATGCTGATAGGATTTAATTATAGTATATTATATTTTTTTCCCTGAGAAAAAAATTTACAAAAAACCAAGAATGAGTTAAAATCATAAAAGACAACAAAAAGTTTTACTGTTGTCTATTTAAAATAAGACGGAGTGATAATATGGTAAATGAAGAAAAAAAAGAAAAATTAATGAAGTTTGCAGATCAGGTTTTTTTAGAGATAAAAAAGGTTTTTTCTAATCCAATGAATCAAGAAGATGCATTTGAGGAGTTCAAAGAGGATTTAGTTAAGACTCCGATGTACAAAGGAAGGATAATGCCGAAAATTCGACAAATAGCAGGCTGTGATGATCCACATGACCTAGGAACCTATTCAGATTGTGGTAAAGAAGAAAAAATTATTGCTAGTGACTTAGTTGATCTTTTTTGGGACAGAATTGAAGACAAAATGGAAGAAATCCAAAATAATTAATTTATTTATTAAAATAAAAGATAAAGCGGTAATTCCTCTTATCTTTATATAAAAGTGTTTGGTGATTTATTTGGAAAAAAAAGTCATGATGCAGGATTTAACTCATGAAGAGATTGAAGAATTAAATAAAAAAGGCGTAAACACTGTTTTGGTTATAATATCTTCTACTGAACAACATGGTCCACATCTTCCAATTTCCACAGATGAAAGAATAGGGGAAATTATTGGGAAAAGATTAGCTAAAGAAGTTAATGGACTTGTTGCACCTATAATAAGACCAGGTTGCTCTTCTCATCACAAAGATTTTTCAGGAACAATTTCGTTGTCATCTAAAACTCTAATGAATTTAGTAAGAGATTATTTCTATTCTTTGCTTGATTCTGGATTCAAAAACATTGTATTGTTATCAACGCATGGTGGGAACTGTGCCCCCGTCATGACACTTGCTTCCGATCTCTCCGAAGAAATTAAAAGTTCTAAAAAATTTGATGACGTAAACATAATTCCATTATCTGATTTAGAAAAACATTTGAGTATTTGGATTGAGGCAGCAGAAGAATTTGGCATCAATCCTAATGACATTAAACACGCTGGTGCAGCTGAAACTTCTATTTTGTTGGCCGAGAATAAAGACTTAGTTAGAGAAAATAAAATAAAAAAAGGGTTTACAGGTGATTTAGAGAAATCTTCTCTCTTCACAAATGGAATAAAGGAATATAGCAAAAATGGTGTTCTTGGTGATCCAGAAAAAGCTTCAAAGGAAGTGGGGGAGAAATTAGTAGATGCAATGGTTAATTATTTTTCCGAAAAGATTTTAAAAGAAATTCAATAATTGGAGCTACTAAATTGAGTTTTAAAGATTTAATTGCTTTTTCAACAAGAATTCCTACTAAAGACGCTGATATCATTAGAGCTGCGGAATCAAGTTATTTATTTCCTCTTATAGGTGTTTTAATCGGATTAATTTATGGTTTAGTTTCACTTATCTTTTATAATCTAATTAATCCGGAAATAGTTGCTGTATTATCTATCGTTTTTTTGTATTCTACAACAGGATTGATACATTTGGACGGATTATCTGATTTATCTGATGCTTTTTTTGCAAGTGTAAAAAAAGAAAAAGCTTTAAAAATATTAAAAGATGAAAAAATTGGAGTTGGGGGAGTATTTTCTGTTTTTATTATTTTGTTTATCCTATACGTTTCATTGGAACTCTTAATGAGCAAACAAGGTTTCACAGTTATTGAAAATCCCTCATTGAAGGCTCCAAAGTATTTTTTAGAGATTATTTTGTTAAGTGAGATTTCAGCTAAATTAGCCCTAACAACTCTATTTAAATTTGGAGAAGAAACTCACGAAGGCCTAGGTAGTTTATTTATTACAAAAACAAACAACAAAAAATTCATAATTTCCTTAGTACTTTCTATCGTACTTGCATTTTTAATCGGGAACGACTTAGGTTTAAGCATCTTTATTGGGTTTCTTGTTGGTATAATGTTATCTTTTTTTGGAAAAACCTTAATTGAAGGAGTTAATGGAGATTTCATGGGTGCTGCTAATGAAATTTCAAGAGCACTAACAATTTTAATTACAGTTGGATTTGTGAGTTGAATAATGAAAGGAATAATAATGGCTGGAGGTGAAGGTAAGAGATTTGGAGAAAAAGAAAAACAATTGGTGTGTTTAGGCAATAAAAAACTAATAGATCGAGTTATAAAGGCCTTTGAATTTTCAGAAATCGAAAAATATTGGGTTGCTGTTTCAAATAATTCACCTAAAACAAAAAAATACTGTAAAGAGAAAGAATACGATATCATTGAAACAAGTGGAAGAAGTTACCACAAAGACTTAAATAAAATACTGG
>CAYPLQ010000088.1:4842-5582 GCA_964411605.1 uncultured archaeon
ATTTTCTTTTAGAAAAATATGAAGAGAAAAGCCTTAGCTTGGTTTATGCAAAAGAAACTGAAAATGAAGATGATAAAAAAGATATCCATTTTATTGGGGTAAACATTATAGGAGAAATTGAAGAAAATAAATTAATTAAAAGGAACGAAAAAAGATTAAAATTCAATATAAACACTAAAAAAAACTTAAGGAGATCTAAAAAATTTCTAAAAAAAAGAGATCTTTTTTAAATTAGATTTTATTTGTTAATTTTAGTATTTTTTTGCCTTTAAAGGTTATTTTATAAATTAAAAAGTTACCTTCTCTTGTTTTTTCTATTAATTCTTTGTTTCTTAGGGTTTTTAGGTGATAAGATATCTTTGAATAATCATAATCAAGTAATTTAACTAAAACACATACACATAAGTCCTTAGAATCCAATAACCTTAAGATATTAATTCTAATAGGTTTAGATAGTGCTTTAAATAATTTAGATTCTGATTCAGCTTTTTTTATATTTATTAATTCTCTTAGATCTTTTAGTTCTTTTTCCGTGATTTCATAAGATTCTGGTATCTCCATTATTTTATCCTACTAGCAATGTTTTAATTATAGAATTTAATTAAACTAATTATTGTTTTACATCAAATCATGTATTTTAAATAACTTCCAAATACTAAATGTTTTATTTATTGATTAAATCACTTTGTGACCTCCTCACCTACCTAACTGTTGGTTAGGAAGGTGCTTCCATCCATTCA
>CAYPLQ010000089.1:0-5574 GCA_964411605.1 uncultured archaeon
TCCGACCGTTTTAGCATAGGTTACCACCTACCTCACCGACTTGCGTTGCAGAGGCCGGGTCAACAGTAGTGGCTTCGGGCCATGCCACGTGGCCTCTGGCACCAGAAGAGGCTTTTCTGAGCTTTCCGATGCCCCGTCTAGCTATATAAAAAACCAAAAGATTCAGGAAGAAGACTTCTTGGGTAAAGAGTTAATTCTTTATTATTGTAGTTTTAACTTCTCGACCAAGATCAATTACTTGTTCCCCAAATTCATTCGCAATTTCTTTTTCAAAGTTCTCATTAACTCCATACCCCAAGAGATCAGTTAAGTCAATGGTTAATTCTTCACCCTCCTCCATTTCTTCAAATTCTTCTCTTCTTGAATTAACTCTCTTATTTATTTCTTTCAGTAATCTCTGAGCCTTTTCTTTGCATTCTCCCTTTCCTCTTCCTTTGCATCTCCCAGTTATGCAATGAGGACCGCATTTTTTAAATATTTTTGGATAAATTAATTTGCAACCAGTTATTAAAGCATAAGCATTTGAACGAATCTCCCATTGAGAATCATAACATGCCCTAACATTAAAATAATGAAGCAATGATTCAACGTTCATTGCTGTTGTTAAAAAAGTCTTAGTTCCTATTGGCAACGCAAATCTTGCATCTTCTGCCGGTACATTGTTATTTATTTTATTTAAATATTCTTTGGCACTATTCAATTGAGTTTTGATGTAATTCACCACAGCCTTTTTTCCTTCATCAATTATGGAGGGAGGTACAACAAAAAAAGGTTTCTTTTCAATGTCTGGAGAAACCTCAACATATCTTAGACTTTGTTGCATATGTGCAGCCATTCTGTGTCTTACATGTTGATGGGTAAAGGACCTCGAAACATCTTTTACTTCATAGATTATTTGAGGAAAATCAAATACCGAAGATAATTCCATTGAACGCCCAACTTCTAAAAAATTCTTAGCTTCGTCTTTACTTACATCAAATTCACTTGGAGGGGTTGTAGTAGTTGTTGCAATTCCACATTTAGCTATTAATTCTTCACCATTGCTTGGGTAACTCAATAAAGTTGTTTCCATGTTATTTAACACAGCTCTTTCACCCAATCATAGTTCTTTAATAATTCTCTACCAACAGCAACAAGATCTACCTTACCTTGCTTAACAAATTCATTAGCTCTTTTTGGGTTTTTTATTCCTCCAACACCAATAACGGGGACATCTATTTCTAGTTTTATTTCATTAGCAAACGGAATAAAATATCCTTCTTCACTTTGAAGTTCTTCTGGACGAGACCCACATAATCCTCCTGAAACATCCAAAACATCAACACCATGTTTAATTAATTCAACAGCAACTTCTTTAGATTCACCTATCTCCAAACCGTTAGGGTCGAGGTCAGTAGCTCCTAACCTAAAAAAAATCAACATATCGTCTAATTCATCTCTAACTGAATCAATAACTTCTAAAGGATACCTCATCCTATTTCTTAGAGACCCTCCATATCTTTCATCTCTTTTATTTGATAAGGGCGATAAAAACGAATTCAACAAAAATCCATGGGCACCATGAATTTCTACTGCATCAAAACCAGCTTTTTCAGCTCTAATAGCTGCTTCAGTGAATTCTTTTTTTATTCTATCCATTTCATCTGAATCAAGCGAATTAACTGATTCTATTACTTCAGATTTTTCTTTAACTTCTTCAGTAAGACGGTTTCCTGCATGATTTATTTGAATACACGCTAGTGAATCATTATCTTTTATTACATCACTTAAAGAATTTAAATCATTAATTAATTCATCACTATAAATCCCTAACTGATTTACACTATACTTTCCTTTTTTTGAGATATAAGAATGTTCAACTATAGTTATAGCAGGGTCTTCAGAGATTCTTCTATAATGTTCAAGTGTTTCTTCAGTTACCTCACCCTTAACAGTAGCATTTTCTCTTGCCATAGGAGGAACAACTACCCTATTCTCTAGAGTATGTTTATTTATTTTTAGTGAACTAAAGAGATTCATTTTCAATTAAAAAAATTAATAAATAACTATTTAGTTTCTATGGAAAAACAAAAATGATGTTTAGGTTAAATCTTAGTGAACTCTCATGGATTAAGTTTTTCTAAGAACCTCTTCATCTTGTAAAAAAGCATACATAAAAATATTAAAACAAAAATTAATTTATAAATGGCTTCATGGATAAAAACATACGTGAAATGACTTCGACCTAGTTAAAGGTTAAGAAAAGGGTCTTCTCAACCTATAAGATAACTATGACTATGAGTACATTATTAGGGAAAAGAAGGTGTTAGTCAAAAAAATTCAGGGAATTAGAAAAAAAACATAAAAAAATTTATTGTATGTCAAATAATTACGAAATGGACATAATCTCTAATCAGTTAAAACAAAAATTAAATGTAATCTAATTAATTTAAAAATAACTTAATTAGATAAGACAGGAATCGAGGTGATTAAAATAAAGATACGTTGGCTTGGTAATGCTTGTTTGGAAGTTATTAGAGAAAATAATAATTACTTAATTGATCCTAATTATTTGGTTGATCCAAAAAAAATACCTGATTTCGTTTTATTGAGTCATGAACACGATGACCACTTTGATCTTGAAAAATTTAATGAGTTCCCTGATGAAATTGATTTATTTGCTCCTCAAACTGCTTTAGAGAAATTCGATGTAGAAGGAATTCCTATAGATCCTGAAGATGAAGTTAATGGCATAGAAGTATTGGAATGTGATTGCTATGGTTCTGAAGAAAGTTTTTGTTTCTTTGATAACGGATTATTACATACAGCTGATACCTCGAATTTCCCTATTATTAAAGAAGCAAAAGTTGTTTTCTCAGCTTGTTTTGAGGACCTATATGATGAATACGTGAAAAGCGCTAAAAACATTGACCCAGAAGTGGTTATACCTTATCATTATAACCCAAATGAGGAATTGAATTTGGCTAAAGGACTTAAAGAAGTATTAGAAAAAGAAGAAATTAAAAGTGAAATATTAGAGTTAGGTGAAACTCTTGAGTTTAATCCTTAGTTTCTTAAATAACTCTGAATACCTAAACAAAAAGTGTTGATTATTATGAAAGAATATGACGTCATAGTTGTTGGATCTGGTTCAGGGATGTCTATAGTAGAAACAGCTCTTAACCATGAAAAAAAAGTTGCTGTTGTAGATAAAGGACCAATTGGTGGTACATGCCTGAACGTAGGATGTATTCCCTCTAAGATGTTGATTTACCCTGCTGATGTAATCTCCGAAACCAAGGATTCCGGGAAATTTGGAATAAAATCAACATACAAAGATATTGATTTTGAAGGATTGATGAAACATGTAAATAATTCCGTAAATCAGAGCCAAAAACACCAAATAGAGGGAATAAAAGAAACTCAAAACCTAGATCTATATAACGAAAAAGGGGAATTCGTGGATAATTACACAATTAAGGTGGATGAAGAAAAGATTCAAGGAGAAAAAATCTTTTTAGCATCAGGAGCGAGGCCACTTATCCCACCAATAGAAGGTATCAAAGAAGTTGATTACTTAACTAATGAGAGTCTTCTTGGTTTAAGAGAACAACCCGATTCATTGGCCGTTATTGGTGGAGGTTATGTTTCAGCTGAATATAGTCATTTTTTTAGTTCTATAGGAACTGATGTAAAAATTATTCAACGAAATAGATACTTAGTTCCCAATGAAGAGTCTAGTATCTCTCAAAAACCTGACGAAGTCTACAAACAAAAAATGGAAGTTCATACTAACATAGAAGCTGTTGAAGTTACTCAAAGAAATGATAAAATCAAAGTAAAGGGTAAAGAAACAAATAGTGGCAAAGAAAAAACCATTGAAGCCGATGAATTATTAGTTGCAGCAGGGAGACAATCAAATGCTGATTTGTTAAAAATAGAGAACACCGACATAGAAACAGATAATAGAAATTATATTAAAACAAACAAAAAAATGGAGACTTCAGTAAATAACATCTGGGCTATTGGAGATGCTGTCGGCAAAGAAATGTTCAAACATGTTGCTAACAGAGAAGCTAGCATCGCTGCCCACAACGCCTTCCATGATGCAGAAGCCAAAATAGATTATGAAGTCAGTCCTCACGCTGTTTTTTCTTATCCACCCATTGCTTCAGTAGGTTATAAGGAAAATACTGCAAAAGACGAATTTGATGATATATTGGTTGGAAAAGCAAATTACAACGATGTAGCAAAAGGAGAGGCTATGTTAGAAAAAAATGGTTTTGCCAAAGGAATAGTTGAACCTGAAACTGGAAAGATACTTGGTTTCCACATAATAGGGCCTTATTCACCAATAGTTATTCAAGAAGTAATAAACGCAATGGCAAATGATCAACCAATTGATAATTTATTTAATGGAATGCATATACATCCAGCTTTACCAGAAATCGTTATGAGAACATTCGGTAGATTAAAAAGAAAATAAAAAGAGAACTTATAATAATGAATAATTTCTTCGATGAAATCTGTTTTAAATTAGAAGAAATCTGTGGCTTCTCCAAGATCAGTGCCTCTATTTATGAAGAATTATCTAACCCTGATAGATTGCTTTCTGTTAATTTCCCTATCGAATTAGAAGATGGAGAAACAAAGAACTTCACTGGATATAGATGCCAATATGAAGGGATTTTAGGGCCCTACAAGGGTGGAATCAGATTTCATCCAGAGGTAAGTGAAGATGAGGTACTTGGTTTAGCTAGTTTGATGACCTGGAAAACAGCGCTTGTGGATCTGCCTTATGGAGGAGCTAAAGGAGGAGTGAATTGTGATCCTAATGAATTAACAGAAAACGAGATAGAAAAAATCACTAGAAAATATACTAGAAAAATAAGAAGCCTAATTGGTCCTGAGAAAGATATTCCAGCACCTGATGTAAACACTGGTCCTCGAACAATGGCTTATATAATGGATGAGTATTCGAATCTAAAAGGACATACTGTTCCAGGAGTTGTTACTGGGAAACCAATAGAAATTGGAGGAATTGAGGGGAGAAAAAAAGCAACAGGCTATGGTTTATCAGTTTCGACTAAATTATTCCTAGAACACCTCAATAAAGACCTAAAAGACGCTGAAATAGCTATCCAGGGATTTGGAAACGTTGGAAAAGTCGGGGCAGAATTTATTGATCAACTGGGTGCTTCAATTGTCTCTGTAAGTGATTCATCAGGAGCTTTATTTGATCCAAAGGGCCTAGATATAAAAGAAATAATTGAATTCAAAGAAGAGAATCAGCTCTCTAAATACGAAGAAGCTGATCATATAACAAATGAGGAGTTACTTAAACTAGATGTAGATGTACTAATACCTGCTGCCCTTGAAAACGCTATAAACAAAGATATTGCTAAAAAAACTGAAGCAAAAACAATTGTAGAAGGTGCTAATGGCCCATTAACAAATGAAGCAGATGAAATATTATATGAAAAAGGAAATATTGTAAAGGAATTTAGCAAAAAAGAAAAAAAAGAATTACCTTTTGCTGAAAAGAATTATGACATATTAAAAAAAGGAATGAAAGAGGTTACTAATGCAGAATAT
>CAYPLQ010000090.1:0-4059 GCA_964411605.1 uncultured archaeon
CAATCTATTCCGATATTTACGTATTCATCCATCTCATTAGCAACCAGTAATTTTGTGCCAACACCATCAGTTGACATTGCCAATATTTTGTCTTCTAATTCCATTAGACCTGCAAAATGATTTTCTTCTTTTTCTTGTTTAAATGATCCAGTTAATGCAGAAATCGCTTCTTCTTCTTTTTCAAAATCAACGCCTGCTTCTTTATAATTAAGACCCAAAAGATCATTCCTCCAATTCAAAAGATTTCTTCAGCATCTCTTGATTTATCTCACCATACTTAATGAAGTCACCGCTTCTCACTGAATTCACCTTAACTTCAGCTGGTGCAAAAAATTCTTCGTCAACTTCCTCGAAATTATAATCAACTTCTTTAAAAACTGTTTCCATTTTTTTACCATAATTAGGCGAGTTTTTAGCTACTAAATCCTCAAAATTATCTGAACAAAGATCATCTATATGCAACGTAACACTTCCACCATAAATTATGGCGTCGTTGGTTCTTCCTAGCGCTTTTTGTGATGAATCAGATATGGGGGCAATGGGTGCAGTTCCAAAAGCATTTTTAATTTTCTTTGTATTGTATCCATTTCTATCCAATTTATGTAAGGCTGTTTCTATTATTCTCGCTGAAATTTGAATGCTACCAACCAAAGAGTTGGTAGGAGCATACAATATAAAGATGTTATTTTTATCAACACCACATTCTTTTGAAACTTTTTCTATTAAATCTTGGTTTGGCTCACTTGAAGTTTCTAAAGCCAGTATAGCATATTCTTCTTCTAATGAATTAGATACTATTTCGTTATTTTTATTATTTAAACATCTAGCAGGGCCTGAAGCTATAGAATTTTTTATTACCCAATTAGCTTTTTGACAATCTATACAAGCTTTTAAAGGGAAATCAGTATGAACTTGGACAGCTGGGACTTCGGTATCAGATACTTTTCTTTCGGTATAACCAACTGAACCAAAGGCACCTAAACATATTTCTGAAAAATAAGCTCCTGCATCATATCCTCCATCTGAGCAATCCAATAGAGTTGCTTGTTCTTTTTTCTTTACGTCTATTCTAAGTTCTTCACTAAAACTAATTATGTCTTCTACTAAAGCCAATGTATTAGCATTTGGTTTCATTTTATCATCTAGATATTTTTCATAACTAATTGAACTATGTCTTTATTTTCTAATTTATGATCTAAACCAACCTGTTGGCCATCAAATTTGGCAGATTCACCCCAGATTCTTGCAAATTGGAATCTTTCTTCAAAATCACTATGTATTTCTTTGCAAACATCTTCTATAGTTGCTTTTTTATCAATAATGAGAGGTGAATCCTTATCAACTTCACCGTTTTTTGGTTTTAGAAAAATACTCATTAAGTTAAGTTTTTTAAATATCCTTTGCTTTAAATAATTCAAATTTTTTTCTTCTTTTGCTGAAACAAAAATTTTATCTGGTGTGTTCTCGATTTTAATTTCTTCAATGTTTTTATCAGTTTTATCAATTTTGTTTACAACGGTTAAAGAAGGGATATATGCTTTATTACCTGCTATTTTATCCACAAGGTCGTCTACAGTTATTTTTTCCCTCAAGTTAATTCGAGCGTTGGATATCTTATACTCTCTTAAAATAGTTTTAATTGTTTTTTCATCTACTTCTTGGTTTACTGAACTTGTTATCGATAACCCACCGCTATCTTTTTTTTCTATTTTTATTTTTGGGGGAGTTTGATCCAACCTTATACCGGCTTCATAGAGTTCTTGATTTAATTCCTCTAATTTTTCTATTGAATCAACATCAACTACTTTAAGGACTAAGTCAGCGTTCCTAACAACTGATAATACTTTTTTACCACTTCCTTTACCTGAAGATGCGCCCTTGATTAATCCAGGCACATCTAAAACTTGTATGTTGGCTCCGTTATGTTTTAACATACCTGGTACGACTTTCAGGGTTGTGAAATCATAAGAAGCGGTTTCTGATTCAGCATTAGTTAGTTTTGACAAAAGAGTAGATTTTCCAACAGATGGATAACCAACTAATACTATAGTCCTATCTCCTGATTTTGGTATTGAGTATCCTTTTCCCCCAGAAGAAGATTTTCTTTTTTCAAGTTTTTCTTTTAGATTTGATAATTTAGCTTTAAGCCTACCTATGTGTTCTTCCGTTGATTTATTGTAAGGTGTTTCTTCAATTTCTTTTTGAATTTCTTTTATTTCTTTTTTAATTGACTCTGTCATATTTAATTATTAATTAAATTATTTAAAAAACTTTAAAATTACTGAAATCATTTTTTAATCTTATCTCTTACTTTAAAGATGTTTTGATAAAAAAAATAATTAACTCAATTAATAACTAAATCCACATTATCTAAATTTTGGTAAATTTTTGCTGAAGTAGTTTTTAATTTATTAGACCGCTTCAACTTCCTCTATTTCGGGGACCTTGGATTTAAGGTGTTCTTCGACCGTACTGGTCATAGTTATTTGAGACATAGGACATCCCGCACAGGCTCCCTTCAATTTAACTTTCACTTTATTGTCTTCAATACCAACTAATTCAACATCTCCTCCATCAACCTGTAATTTTGGAGCAATTTCCTCATTTAAAACCTTTTTAATTTTTTCTTTATCCATTTTTATCCCACACTTAAAACAAGCTTTACAGATACTTTAATTATAGGTTCATTAAAATTAATTGGTTTTTTTTATCAATTTTTTGTTAATTGAGAATCAATTTTTAAGTTTCTATGCTTCAATATCTTCAAAGAATTTCCTTAAATTAATAATTTTTAAATAACTAAAAAACTAATTAAAGTACTTAAATCTTCTTATTTCCCAAGAAAAATATTGAAAAATATTATATGTTATAACACACATATATGGCTTTGATTAATATGACAGAACTAAATAACATCAAGGAGTATCTAAGACGACAAAGTGAATCCGATTACATAATGCCTATTTGGTTGCCTTTCTTGCCTTATTTACTTATTCTTTTAGGGTTATTTGGGTTTTTTGTCTCAGTGCTAGGAGGTTCTGATGCTGCGATAATTGGTGGTGGCTTTTTCATGGGCATCTTAGCAATTGCTGGTGCAATCTTAAACATCTATGTTATATATAAATGGTTAAGTAGGAGGAATAATCACTTTAATCGTAGATTAATGATTCATGAATCTTTTGCTGATTATTTAAATGAATTAGCATCTAAAAAAGACGAAGATATTAGTGGAGTATTATCAAGTGCTAAAAGAGAAATAAGAGAAGCGCAGAGAGAAGAAAATGAAAGAAATAGTATACTTTACATTGTTTTGTTTCTAGTGTTCCAACCAATTCTTTTGTATATATTCCATTTCTTAAACAAGGACTTTGTCAAACACTTTAGAAGAGAAGAAAACATACTTGAAGATTTTAATAATGCTTTGGATAAATTAGGCATAGAAAAAGAAATCGGAAACTTCTCAAGAGAATATAGATTTCCTGAAAGAAGTACAATTATATACATAGTTCTAACTTTTGTAACTGCTGGTTTATTTACACTATATTGGATATATACACTCACCAAAGACCCAAATGATCATTTCAAGCAACATCAAAGAATTGAAAGACAAATGGCAGAAGTTATAGAAAATATAGAATAATTTTTTTATTTTTATTTTTTTATGTCTGGGAACTTAGTGACTATTGAAGGAATTGATGGCTCGGGAAAGACAACTGTAACTAAAAAAGTATGTGATCTCCTTGAACAAAAAACAAAACTAGATATATATAAAACGAAAGAACCTACAAGTAATTGGTTAGGAAAAACAGTTAGAAAAGGGCTTAAGAAAGAAATAGATTCTTTAGCAGAAGCTTTTCTATTCACAGCAGACCACATAGAACATGTTGAAAAAACTATTAAACCAAATTTAAGAAAAAATAAATTAATTATTTCAGATAGATACAGCGATAGTTTCTATGCTTATCAGGGAACAACATTAGAAAAAAGAAATGAAATAGATAACCCCCTAGATTATTTAATTAACTTAAGGAAACAATTTACCATCAAACCAGATATAAC
>CAYPLQ010000090.1:4247-5561 GCA_964411605.1 uncultured archaeon
AAAAAAAAAGGAAGAAATAGTTAAAAAAATATATTCTAATTTGAAAAAAGACATTATTTCTTAGAAACCACTATCTTTATGTCTTCATTTTCTAAATTAAGTATCTCTACCTCTTCCCCTTCCAAATAAGGTTCTTTTATTATATCTATAGCTTCATTTGGAACCTCGATTTTTTCTGATCCAACCTCTATTTTATTTATTTGTTTAACTTCTCTGGGGTCTTTGTTTTCAATTGATTCCTTAATTTTGTTGGCTTTTCCCTTATACTTCGGCCCTATAATTGACATATCTACCGAAACACTCGTAGGTTTTTTCTCAAGGTTAGGGGAACTTGATTTTATTTCCAAGTTATTCGCCCAGATAGTTTTTGATATAGTTTCTTTATTCTCTTCTAAATACTTTGGAGCATTATATATTTCAACTCTGTTTATCTCTTCATTTAATGGGATACCTTTTTCAGATTTAAATCTTCTTATTGACTCTATGATTTTCTTAACAACTTCACCTTTTTTAATAACACTTTCGTCTTCCCCAAACCTTGGTTTAGGTACATTCTCAGAATGAATTGAATTTTTTGAATAATTTGAATATGCTTCTTCAGCAAAAAAGGGTGCAAAAGGAGCTATCATTTTTATAACTGAATCAATTGATTTAAACATCGAATATTTAGCTTCTTTATCATTTTTTTGATAAACTCGGTGTTTAGCCATCTCGAGATAATTATCAGCTAAGTCATTCCATAAAAATGACTTCACTGTTCTCACCGCATTCTGAAAATCATATTTCTCCATTGATTCAATGTATTCCTCAATAGTCTTATCTAATTTAGTCAATATCCATTTATCGATTAAATCTAATTCTCCACGTTCTTTGACAGCCTCTTCATTTGTCTGAATTAAAGTAAATCTTAAAACATTCCAGATTTTGTTCAGGAATTTTTTTCCTGCCCTAACATCTTTCCACTCAAATTGAATATCATTACCAGGAGATCCTCCTGTAGCTGCCCAGAGCCTGAAGGGATCTGCACCTTCACTTTCAATTACTTCCTCGGGCTGAACGATATTCCCCAAACTCTTTGACATCTTGTTTCCATCTTCTCCAAACACCATTCCATTTATTAATATATCTTCCCAAGGCTTTTTACCTGTCAAAGCTAAAGACCGTAAAATTGTATAAAAAGCCCATGTTCTAATGATATCATGTCCTTGCGGCCTTAATTGAACTGGATAATTTTTTTCGTAGTCCTTGTCGGGCCAACCTGCTACGTAGAGAGAAGAAATAGAAGAATCCATCCAAGTGTCCAGAACGTCTTTT
>CAYPLQ010000091.1:0-1906 GCA_964411605.1 uncultured archaeon
CTTTAGGGTTATTAAGTAGATTCTATGTTGTATATTAGTGATGTTTTCTTGAATGACTTTGTACTTAGTATATTGTTTTTCGGTTAGATTTGATTTAGCTGCCTCATCAAGTGATTCGAGTTTTTTATTTAGTTTAATTAGGTTTCTTTGGTATGTGCTCTGATTTATTTCGTTTTTTTCAAAGGAAGTGTTTAATTCGTCTAATTTTTTCTGTGTTTGTCTGCTTTGGTTCAGTAACTCTAAAATTAAGGCTTGTTTTTGATTTATTTCTTTTTTTATTTCATCAATTTGATTAACTTTTTTGTTTATATAGTTTAATTCTTCTTGTTTAATTGAATTTATAGCTATTAAATTGGCTATAGAAACAATAGATTGGTTTTTATTTATTAAAGTAGAGTTAATTAAGTTATTTTCGTATAAATTTTTTTGGTAATCTAATATATCTATTAAGCTGTCTTTTTCAAAGACATTGTTTTTCTTTATTACTACTTGAACCGCAGTTTGGTTGCTTTCAGTTGTAAAATTTTTTTCAATATATTCTTGAGCCCTTACTTCGGGGGCATCGCTCTCAAATTGTTCCAGATTGGATTGCATTTCTATTTTTGTTGATCCATAAAGAAACAAAATAGATGTAACTAAAAATAAGAGAATTATGGTTCTTCTATGTTCTGTGATGAACTCTGTTATTTTAGAACTCATAGGTTTCAAGTAATATTTTGGGTTCTTCTTAAATATTAAATGTTACGTTACGTAATATTTTAATCGGTAACATTTTTTGAAATAAAAGTAAATCTATGAGCAATAATGAGTCTAAAAAAACCAGAGACCATAATCAAATACATATTACTTCACTTAATAAACGAAGAAGATAGCTATGGTTATGGCATAATAAAAAAAATAGAAGAAATCTCTGGAGGATACTGGGAACCTAGCTATGGAACCATATATGGTGCATTATCTAGATTAGAAAAAAAAGGTTACCTAAAAAGAGTTGAAAAAAACCATGAGGAAAGAAAATACTTCACAATAACTAAAAAAGGCAAAGAAAAACTATTAGAATATGAATCAAGTGAAGAAGAGATAAATAAAAAACTAAAAGACATAATTTTAGGGTTATTAAATCTATACGATAGCTTAATGGAAAAAGAAAAACACAAAAAATTATTAAAAGAAATTAAAGAAGAAATAAATCCATAAAAAGAATTTAAATTGGTGAATAAAAATTGAAGCTCTGTAGTGCCTGTCTTTTAGGACTAAAAACAAGATACAATGGAGAAGCAAAAAACAAAGAAAAAATAAATAAACTACTAAGAAACACAAAACTTATTCCAGTGTGTCCAGAACAACTAGGCGGATTACCTACACCAAGAGAACCAGCAGAACCAACAAAAGATGGAAAAAAAATAATCAAAGACAAAGGAAAAGTAATCACAAAAAGTGGAAAAAACCAGACACCTAAATTTATTAAAGGAGCTAAAGAAACATTGAAAATCGCAAAAAAACTAGAAATAAAAGAAGCAATACTTAAACAAAGAAGCCCAAGCTGTGGAAACGGGGAGATATATGATGGAACATTTACAAACACAACAAAAAAAGGAGACGGAGTAACCACGGCATTATTGAAACAAAATAACATAGAAGTTATATCAGAAGAAGATCTCTAAAGACCTACTCTAAATAAATTAAAGAAAACTCAAGTATTAAAGTAAAAACCATTAAAGAAACTAAAACAACATCAAAAAAGTTTTTTAATTAACCTCTCTGCTGTTTCCTCTTCTCTCTAAAACTAAAAATTTCAGCATAATCAAAAGAAAAAAATAGAAAAGCAATAAAGAATTAAGTAAATAAACAACCTAAAAAGAAATGTCATATCGGGCCCGTAGTCTAGGTGGTTATGACGTCGCCT
>CAYPLQ010000091.1:1916-3884 GCA_964411605.1 uncultured archaeon
CGGAGATCACCGGTTCGAACCCGGTCGGGCCCACTACTTCTTATCTCTCCCATCCTAGAGACACAAAAACCTATAAAAAAACCCTAAAAACCCAATTAATTTTATCCAGAATCAAACTTATGGGAATCCGCAACTATTTTATTTCCTAAATCACTTAACTTATATCCATCTTTTTCCTCTATAACCAATTCTTTTTCCTTTAAATCATTCAACAATTCCTTAACAAATCTTTTAGGTATTCTCTTCTTTTTAGCAATCGCGTCTACATCAAGAAACTCTTCACCCTCTAATGCACTAACAATCTGTCTCCTCTTAGAGTTACTCAAAATAAATCCTTCTAATTCATCTCGACTCATGTTAATAAAAAAATGGTTTTTAATGAATAAATAACCAACTAAATTTCTCTAGCAAAAAAATTTATTTCAATCAAAACATAACACTAATATCCGGCAGGTAGCTTGGAGGACTCGGCGTCCTCTGTAATCCCAAAACGTTGTTATGGGGAAAGCGAAACCAAGAGAGCGGCAGAGGAATTATAGCCAGGGCATAACCCCTAACGTCGATTCCTCGTCCTCTGGGACTGGTTGGTGATATGGAGGCAGGTCGTAGGATCTGTCTCCATATCTTAAACATGGGTAACGGTTCAGGCCCGGAAGGGAGCAGACCAACCATGTACAACCGGTGCTCAGAGGGTCGCGGGGATGAGAAGGGGGTTTTGTAATCCAGCTATAATTCCTCTGTCCATCTCTTGGTGCCCTGCCATTTTGTGTCGGGGTAGCCAAGTTGGTCCACGGCGCTGGTTTGCTAAACCAGTGGGCGTTACGCCCTCGCGGGTTCGAATCCCGTCCCCGGCGCGTTTTAGATTCAAATAATATTGATATCTATTATATCTTAATTCATTTACTCAACCTTTTTAAGTTAAATTAAGAGCTTCTTTATTCTAAATAAGATAAAATTAATTAAAGCAACTCTGTGTTTAGATCACTTGGGTAAACAAAAATCTAAGCGTACTTATTTTTCTGGTTTTTTCTTCTACTATTTTAATAGAAACATTTTTGTGCCATCTTACAGGGTTATAAAAAACAAATTTGTAGTTACTTGAACAAGAAGATGTCCAATTAGCTTTTCTATAATTTCCAATTTGAGCAAAACTCGCCACACTCTTTCCAGAGTTGTTATAAATACTGATAGTTAATGTGTCTTCCATTGGATCTCCACTTAATAAGAACTTTAATTTGGTGCCTTTTTTGATATAAAGTGAGGTATTGATCTGTTGACTGTAATGTAAATTTACTTTGCCATCTGTTTTCCAAACAACTTCTTCAGTTTTTACTTCATGAATAGGAATAAACAAGAATAGAAAAAGTAAAATTACTAAAAACAAAAACAAAATCAACTTTTTTTTCATTATAAGATAAAATAACTCCTAATTTATAAAAAATTATTAATAATGTTAACCCAATGAATCCTAAAAAATTGTTAATTTATTGAGTTAATTATTAGGTGTGTTTTAAGAATTATTATTATATCTAGAAAAAAAATATGTTTTAAATAAATGTCTTTATTTAGGTTTTTAGAGAAAAATGAAGAAGGCCAGATGTTTTCTTTGGAGGCACTGGTTTCTTCACTTATATTGATTGCTGCAATAATGTTCTTAATTACTTTTCAAGCTATTGAGATTGGAAACCAAGAAAGTGTTTCTGAAACACGATTGATTTCCTATGCAGAGAACACAATGTCAGTTATTAAAACAGAAGATGTTTTGGAAGACAGAATAAAGGTTGAATTATTCAGAGAATGGAATTCAACAAAAGATAACAGCTTAAAATGGAGATGGGATAATCAAACAAAAATCTATCTAAATGAATCTATTTATTCCAAGGTTGGGTCTCAGTGGACAAAAGATAATTTGGTAATAAATTACTCAAATGACTTAGGAGGAAATTACACTGGAATCAATCCTTCCCC
>CAYPLQ010000091.1:3894-5559 GCA_964411605.1 uncultured archaeon
TAGTTTGGGTAATTTTATAGATAGAATGAACAAAACAGGTGTAGATATTCGGTATTCCTTAATCACATTTAAGGACCAAAATGAGGACTTAGAAGTAAATCAAAACTGGACGAAAAATGCTTCAGAGGTTATGGAAGCTGTAGATGCTCTTGAAGCAGAATCAAGCCAAGATCTCCCCGAAGATAATTTTGATGCGATAGAAAAAGCTCTTGATTTAGGTTTTAGGTCAGGAGCGAGGAGGGCGATTGTTGATATAACTGATGCTCCAGCTCATTATGAAGGGGATGGAGATGGTTATACAAATTATACATTGGAGGAAGTTAAAAACGATTTATTAAGGAATGGAGTAGAATACTATGCTATTTCACCAAATTTTTCTAGTGAAAATCTTGTGGACTACCGATTAAGAAATGAAGTAATTCAATACAGGGAATTTTTTTGGTGGTCTGATCATGGTAAGAGAGAGATGGTTGATAAAAAAGTTTTGGCTGAAACAGTGAATGGTAGTTCTGAGGAAATGGATGGGGTTTGGATGGATATTCATGACCATGATATGTCTCAAATTCTTAATGATGTTTATAGTGGAATAATTAATGATTCTGAAGCTTTTAACCAGGTTTGGTTTACGCAAAAATTCTATAACAAGAGTTTAGGAGAGATAAGAGGTAATGGTAGTTTATATGAAATTGTTCCTTACATGGAAGGAGGATTTGTTCAGAGTTTTAATTCAAATTCACTTGAACTAGGCCATGAAATTTTTTCTAAAAGAGACAAGAACTATGCCTCAACAATGGTTTGGTGTGAAACCAATAATGGAGAAATAAGCAATCCCATTGTTTTTTACATAAATGCTTCACCAAGAAGACATGATGGCATTATAAGTATAAACGAAAAGACGACTGGAGAGGTGGATAGTTTCTGGAAAATCATTGATGTTTCTGTTGGGGATGAAGTTTATTTAGAAATCAATAAATCTGGACCTGGTAATCAATTACATGTCTTAGGAGCTACCATAAATAATCACCATGTATTCGTTAATCAAGGTGAGACAAATAGAAAAACAGATGATTTAGCTATTGAAAAGATAAGAGAGAACTCATCAACTATAACTTATAAAATTAGGATAAAAGACAATGCTCTTGGAGGATATTCGGTTCATTGGGGGAGTAACCCACATAAGTGGTCAGATCCAGTTTATTTATCTACAGGAGACATAAAAGATCCAGCTAGAACATATAGTTACCTAGAATCTCTTGTATATGGTGATTATAGTAAAAAAGAATTTAAGGAATTATTGGTTGGAATATTACCAAATAACATAAAATATAATTTCTATGTAACAAACAAAAATGGAGAAATCGCCAAAAACGGAAATGGTGAAGAACTAATCATAAAAAATGGAGAACCTAACCAAAACGCTGTTTCAAAACAAAAAATGGTGCTTGCAAAAGGAAAAAAAGGAAAACAGATGTATAATGCAAGAATAGTACTATGGTATACTTAAATTCTCTTATGCCAAAAAAACGATTTAAAAATTTTGTTTTTTGTAAAAATCTTTTATATTAATTAAACATAACTTATTCAATTAATAATTAAATCATTATCAATTGATTAACTCTTTACCCAAGAAGTCTCCTTCCTAAATCCTGGATTTAGGTAGGGTGA
>CAYPLQ010000092.1:0-5463 GCA_964411605.1 uncultured archaeon
AAAACTTTTTCTTTTATGTTATTGGGTATATTTTTTTTCATTGTTTTTTACTGAGATATATCTTTATTCAAAATCATCACAAAATAAAAAAGAGCCCTATTTTTCTGATTTAAATTTTGTTTTAGTTATATGAAAAGTTTTTAAAAAAATGATTTCAGGATTAGTTTCTAGTATTTATTAAAGTACTCAGAATCAAAATTTTTGGTTTCAGGACAACCAGGGCACTCGTCACTATGTAGCTTACATTCATTACAATCTATTCCACATGGAGCAATGCTTTTGTTTCCAGTATTAGGTATGTATTGTAGGTGTGTAGGTTTTAAAGGCTGTATCCCTAAAACTATGTCGTATTCATTGATTTCAGATGTTTCTAAGGGAAGATGTTCGCAGCAACCTTCTTCAGCCACCTTTTTATCGGGAATTAGGAAAATAGAGATAATATCGTATTCGGCAAAAAAACGACTAACAAATATTGTTCGAGGGCAATCTAAGAGTTTTTCGATAGCTTTTTTTCGCCCTTTTTTGCTTTTTGTTTTAATAAGCTGCATTCCTAAAACGAAATCGTATTCACTATAATCTAATGAAGGAAGCATCCTTAAGTTATCCATCTTTTTGATTCGATTACTTACTGTTGTATGGCTTATTCCTGTTTCTTTTGCTATTTCCTTATTTGTTAGATTAACCTTTTCATTTAGCAATTTTAAGATATCAAGATCCTTCTTATCTAATTTATTATTTTTCATTTTAGTAAATTTATTATTTATGATTTTTTTAGGTCAGATTTTTGTATTGAGTTCTAAGTTAGTTTAATGTTAGATTATGTTAATTGAATATGAATTTTTAGATTTGCTTCTAAAGATAGGATTATTTTATTTATGAAGTTTTTGGTTTTTTTTCTTTAATTTTTAAAGAAAAAAGAAAAATTCTCTAAAAAATTAAAGAATTATTATACTTTTTTTTAAAAATTAAGGTTTAATAAAGCTTAAAAGACCCAATAAATTTATAAATACATATAAATTAAGGTAAGCAAGAGGTAAGAAATAAAGATGGTAAAAAGAAGAGATTTTTTAAAAGGAATAACTGGGGGCGCAGGAGCAGCTATTGCAGGGTTTGCGTTAGGCTCTGCTACGAAGTTATCTAAGGAAGCTGAGGGCAGATCACTAGAAAATCTAAAGACCATGATAGAAACTCCTTCATCAGAGGGTTACCTTCTAGTTGATAGGGAAAAGTGTGCAGGCTGCAGAAGTTGTATGTTAGCATGTTCCTTAGTTCATGAAGGAAAAGAAAACTTATCTCTTTCAAGGATTCAGATATTAGAAAATCCATTAGCAGGTTTTCCAGATGATCTGATTCAACAACAGTGCAGGCAATGTCAACATCCAGAGTGCGTTGCAGCTTGTCCTACAGGGGCTTTAACCTTTGATGAAATTAATGGAAATGTTAGATTAGTTGATGAAGAGAAATGTATTGGCTGTCAAAGATGTATTGAAGCTTGTGACCAAATTAATGATCCAGCAAGAGTTGTTTGGAATCATGAAAATAAATATAGCCTGAAATGTGATTTATGTGTTGACACTCCTCATTGGGAGAAGAACGGTGGACCAGATGGTGAACAAGCATGTATAGAGGTTTGTCCAGTAGATGCTATAGAGTTTACTGATGAAATCCCTGTACAGATAGGGGATCAAGGATATAAAGTTAATTTAAGAAATGAAGCTTGGGAAGAATTAGGTTTTCCTATAGAATAGGTGATAAAAGTGAATGGATATATGGGTAAGATTTTAAGATTGGATTTAACAAATAAAAAGATTAAGACTATTTCTACATCAGATTATGAAGAATTTTTGGGTGGACACGGAATTGGTTCTGCAATATTCTTTGATGCGGTTAAAGATAAAACAATTAGTCCCTTTGACCCTAAAAACGTAATAACTTTGATGACATCCCCTCTTTCTGGTACTCTTGCTCCTTCAGCTGGAGGAAGAACTGAAGTACAGGGACTAGGGCCTCAACCATATCCAACAGAGTGGTTTACTAGAAGTAATTTTGGGGGCAGATTCTCGGCAATGTTAAAGTATGCAGGATACGATGGCCTTGTAATTGAAGGAAAGGCTGATGAACCTACTTGGATAAATATAGTCAATAACGATGTAGTGTTTGAGGATGCAGATGGTTTGTGGGGTATGGACACATACTCTACTCAAGAGGAGATTTGGAAAGAGGTCAGCGGTAACACCTCAAATAGTCCAGAAGATGAAGAATGGTATCAGAAAGGAAGAGGTAGAGATAAAGGAAGAACAACACAAAAACCCGCTGTAGTTGCAATAGGGCCTTCAGGAGAAAGCAAATCTAGAATTGGTGCTTTAATTCATGAAGCTGGTAATGCAGCTGGTCAAGGAGGATTTGGCGGAGTATTTGGTTCAAAAAATCTAAAAGCAATAAGCGTATTAGGAACAAAAAGTATCGAAGTAGCAAATCCCAAAGACTTAATGAAAGCTCGTGAATGGATACACGAAAATTATGAGTTCGATGAAGAAGACCCAGAATGTGAACATCCATTAGATTATGGAAGTTTTCCAGGATGGTCTTTCATAACAGATGCTCCTGGAAGCGGAATGGGTTTCTGGCCAAAAGTAGAACCAGCAAGACCACAAGGTTGTCTAAGTTGCCCTAAAAACTGCAGAATGAGAACTAAAAGTGGATATGGAAGCGAATCAATATGTGTTGAAGTAGTAATGTACGGTGGGCAGTCGCCTAAGGAAAGATACAAATCAGCAAACTTAGCACAGAGACTAGGTATTAATGTTTATCCAATATCCACAACCGGACATAAATATCTCTATGACTTATACAAACAAGATTTCCTTGGTGAAGATGGAGAAATTGAAACTGATCTTCCTTTTGAAGAATATGGTAAAATGGAGTTCATAAGAAACCTACTAGGTAAAATAGCTAACAGAGAAGGAATTGGAGACGATTTATCAGAAGGAATAGTTAGAGCAGCTGAAAAATGGGGAAGATTAGAACAAGATCTTTCTTCAGGGCTTCTGCAGAGACCAAATTGGGGTTATCCTCAACATTATGATCCCAGAATAGAAGTTAATTGGCCTTATGGTTCAATATTAGGATCTAGAGACATAAACGAACATGGTTTTAATTGGGATGTTCATTGGATACCTCAAATAAGCACTATGCTAGGTTTAGACCCTGTTTTTGATGCAGAAGAAGTTGCAAACAAGATAGCTAATGCAGCCACTCCCTTTGATGGTGAACCTCAAATGTTCGATTTTAGTGAAGAGAATATTTATTCAAAGAATATGGTTAAAACGATAGCATGGCAGAGATATTATTCAAGATCTTGGAAGCAATCAGTACAGTACTGTGATTGGTTTTTCCCTAACTTCCATAACCCAAGCAATAGTCCTTCAAATCAAGGTTTTACGCCAGAAGCTGAACCAAAGTTTTTCAATGCAGTTACTGGTAAAAATATTTCGTTTGAAGATGGTATGAATATTGGTAAAAAAATATGGAATCTTGATAGATCTATATGGGCTTTACAGGGAAGGCATAGAGATATGGAGAAATTTGCAGACTATGTGTATAATGTTCCTAAATCCGTACCTTACTATATTTCTTCAAAAAAAGATGGTGAATGGAAATGGGAGAATGGACAAGGAAGAACTCTTGATAGAGACAAATTTGAAAGTTGGAAAACAAAGTACTACGATTTCGAAGGATGGAACACGGAAACAGGAAGACCAACTAGAAATAACCTAGAGGATTTAGATTTAGGTTTTGTAGCAGATGAATTAGAAAAAAAGGACAAGATTTAGGTGCAAGAAAATGGCAGAATCTGAAATTTTAGAGAAACCAACTAAAGAAAAGGCTAAACACATTACAGAAGAAGTAGAGTTCGAAGACAGATTAGATGCAGTTAAAATGACTTCGATGACTGGTGACAAAAAGAAATCAATTTATTCGCTAGAAAACTTAGTAAATTTCTTAGAAATAAAAAAAGATTTCGATCCATTTGAGACTAATATAAAAGGCGGTATAACTTATGTTGATTTAAATGAAGTTGTTGAATGGATAAGAAATACTCTAAATGACGAAGAATTGGCTAAAGAAATCAATAAAAGACTAAATGCTGAAGAAAACTATTTAAGTAATCTTAAGTCAATAAAACCTCTGCTAGATAAAAGATATAATCAATGTAAACGGATACTGGCTAATTACTAAACTAATTAAAAATGACAGATGTTCTTTTAGCTAAGTCCCCAGTGAAAGACCCAATAAAGGACACCCATCCATGGGCTAGTCCTCCTTTAATACTTTTATATGCAGCTTCAGTGTTAAGAGAAAATGGATATAAAACTTCAGTAATCGACTTTAATGTTGCTGGTGGATTTCATAAAAGGAGATTAAAAAGGATTTTAGAAAAGGAAGACCCCAAAGTTGTAGGAGTTTTTACTGGAACTGAAGAATATTTTAATGCTTTAGAGATAACTAGACACATTAAAAAAAGGAATGGTGAAATAAAAACTTTCTTAGCTGGATCACATCCGACAGCAATGTATGAGGAAGTTTTGAAACAACCATCAGTCGATTTTTGTGTGAGAGGGGAAGGAGAATACTCTATACTAGAATTAATTGATTCTATCAAACAAGAATCAAATTACAATGATATTAAAGGAATAGCGTTTAATGAAGATGGAGAAATTTATTCAAATGAACCATATCCTCCTAAAAAAAATATTGACTTGCCTTATCCATCAAGAGATTTGGTTCCAATGAAATTCTATGATTTTCCCGGAATAGTAAGAACTGCTTGGGGAGGCTGTCCAAATAATTGTAGTTTCTGCAAAGTTCCAAGGTATCGGGGTAAAGAGTATTTTCCACGTAAACCTAGGGAGATTTTAAAAGAAATAGAGAAATTACTATTTTCGTATCAGTACATCAGAGTTGTTAAATTCATGGATGACACTTTTTCACTGGAAAAAGAAAAATTTTTTGACTTAACACATGGGTTAAAAAAAATTGATCCACCATTTAATTGGAAATGGACGTTTACGACTAGGGTAGATAAGTTAACCCAAAAAATGGCAAAAGAAGTCTCTGAAGCTGGATGTTCAACAATCCTGGTTGGAGCAGAATCAGGTTCACAGAAAATTCTAGATTCAATTAATAAAGGGATAACAAAGAATGAAATTCTTGAAACAGTAAGAATGGTTGTTAAAGAAGGAATGGATATAAATGTAACATTTATGTATCCTTTTCCTGAGGATACAAAAGAAACGATTAAGGAAACCATCAGTTTTATGAAAAAACTCAAAGATCTTGGTGCAAACCTTATTTTAGACTTTACTACTCCATACCCTGGAACATGCTTTTATGAAAACGCTAAAGACTTGGGAATTGATATATTAGCGAATAGTTGGGAAGATTATGATGCAAAACAGTTGC
>CAYPLQ010000093.1:0-5414 GCA_964411605.1 uncultured archaeon
CTTAATAGTTCCAGGTAACACCCCTTTTGATTATTCAAACCTACAAAATGTATATAAAGGCCCTAAAAATTCATATGAAATATTTAAATACTTAAAAGGTAATCTAGACAATTTATCTCCAACAAAAAGCGCTGAAAAAATAATTGATGTCTCTCAAGAGTATGTTTCCCAAATAGAGGAATTTGAAAAAAAAGCAGAATGCCAGATGAAAATCAAGGATTTAGAAATTGGGAAAGAGAAAAAGATGAAAGTAGCGTCTGAAATAGTTAATGCCACTGAACTAAATGAAAACAAATTTCTTAAAAAAATAAAGTCCTATGAAGATCAAGGAAGCGATATAATTGATTTAGGGGTTTCAATGGATGCAAATAGAGCAAAATTATATGATACAATGGAACTAGCCAGAGAAAAAACAGATCTGCCTTTGAGCATCGACACAACCAATCCAGATCTAATAAAGGAAGCAATTGATTTTGGAATAGACTTGGTATTAAGTATAACTTGGGAAAACATAGATGAATTAAAAAATTACTTAGAGGGAATCAATTGTGTTGTTGCGGCAAAAAAAGATTTATCTAAATTAATTAAAAAAACAAAAAAATTTGGTGGAAAACCTATAGCAGATCCCATATTAGATCCTCCGAGTAATGGATTAATGGAATCACTAAGAAGATATTTTGAATTCAATAATAGGTACTCAACCCCAATTTTTTTTGGAATTGGAAATGTCTCTGAAATGATTGATGCCGATAGTCATGGAGTAAACGCAGCAATGAGTGCTTTGGCTTCTGAAATTGGGGCTTCAATTTTGTTTACAGTTGAAGCTAGTTCAAAGACAATGAAAAGCATTAAAGAACTAAAAGAACTCTCTAAACTGATGTATTTATCAAAGAACTACCAAACCTCTCCAAAAGACTTTGGAATAGATATGATTAAATTAAAAGAGAAACAAAGAAATGAAATAATGCCTTCATTATCTAAAAAACAAATAAAGGCTCAGAAAGAAAAAGGATACATAAATGACAAAGGTTTCTTTGAAATAGGACTGGATAGAGAAAATAAAGATATTTTAGCAATTTATTACCAAGATAAAGAAAAAAAACCATCATTAACTATAAGAGGGAATTCAGCAGAAGCAGTTTCCGATACAATAAAAGAAAAAAATTTGATAGAAAAAAAAGGACATGCCCTATATCTAGGAAGAGAACTCCAAAAAGCTGAAATAGCTCTTAAAACAGGAAAAAATTATAATCAAGAAATTGATTTATTTAATTCATTTTATCTCTGAACCAATTTTAACATCTTTTTCAGGTTCAATAAGGACAGGTTCTCCATCTTCTTCTGCAGCTAAAACCATTCCCTGAGATTCTACGCCAAAAATTTCAGCAACTTCTCTACCTATCAATTTTTTTGGTTCATGGGTTTTAGCCAAACCAGCAACAAGCTGTCTTTCTTCTTCACCTATATCAACTAATAACTTAAGCAATTCATCAGAGCCCTCAATTTTCTCTGCATCAAGCACTTCACCTATTCTTAGATCTATTTCACCAAAATCTTGAATACTTATTTTCTTCATTTTTTTGTCCTCCCCATTACCTAATTCAGATTTCTGTTTCTTAATTTCTTCCTTATCAATTTTTTCAAATAAAGGACTTATCTCCCCTAACTTACTTGAAGACAAATCGCTTTTAGCATCTTCCCAACTCATATCATGAACAGATCCTTCTTCTCCAAGCATTTTCCATAAATCATCTGCAGCTTCTGGCATAAAAGGAGCTGCTAAAATCGACAAAGCTTTAACTATCCTAAGTGAAACATAAAGAGAATCTTCGGGGTTTTCTTTTTTCCATGGCTCTTCTTCATTTAAAAATTTGTTTCCAGTTTGAGATAAAGACATAAACTCCTGTAAAGCTTTTTTAAACTCTCTTTTATCAATGAATGCACCAACATTATCTGTTTTCTGGTTTATTTTTTTTATTATCTTTTTTTGTCCTTCATCTAAGGATTCAACTCTTGGAATCATGTCGTAGTTATTTTCAACTAATTTCAAGACTCTATAGACAAAGTTCCCAAAAGTTGAAACTAATTCTTCATTAATTTTTTCTTGAAAATTTTCCCATGTAAAATTTGAATCCCCTTTTTCAGGCATTATAGCAGTTAAATAATACCTTAAGAGATCAGGATTAAAGGAAACCTCATTTAGCCACACAGCCCAATTACGACTAGTGGAAAATTGTTTCCCCTCTAAATTCAAGAATTCGTTAGCGCAAACACAATAAGGAAGATTTAGGTTTTTTTCCATGCCCATAAGCATTGATGGCCAAATAATTGAATGAAAAGGAATATTGTATTTACCTATAAAATAATAAGTTTCAGCTTCCCTATCCTTCCAAAATCTTTCCCATTCATCAGTATATTCTTTTGTTGCTGACAAATAACCAATGACAGCATCAAACCAAACATAAATAGATTTCTCTTCCTCATCACCAGGAACAGAAACTCCCCATTCCATGTCTCTAGTGATGGGCCTATCCTCTAAACCATCATCTAACCACTGTTCTGTAAAGTTAATAACGTTGTTCTTCCATTCTCCTTTTTTCTCTCCAATCCAATCACTCAAAAGGTCTTCGAATTCCTTTAATTTAAGAAAATGGTGCTCACTTTCTTTAACAACTGGTTTTTCTCCACAAATAGTGCAATAAGGTTCTTCTAGGTCCAGAGGATCCAGTGTCCTACCACAATTATCACATTGATCGCCTCTAGCATCTTCTGCACCACAGTAAGGGCATTTACCTTCTACAAATCTATCAGGAAGAAATCTATCATCATTTTCACAATACAATAACTCCATAGACTTCTTATATAAATAATTATTCTCTTTTAAAGTCAAGAAAAATTCTTTAACTATCTCTAAGTGGTTAATTGTGGTAGTTTTTGTATATAAATCATAAGAAGCACCCATTTTTTCTAAAGAATTTTTTATTACTTTATGGTACTTTTC
Source organism: uncultured archaeon (assembly GCA_964411605.1). Taxonomy (GTDB): domain Archaea; phylum Halobacteriota; class Methanonatronarchaeia; order Methanonatronarchaeales; family Methanonatronarchaeaceae; genus PZKD01. Next base: position 3,002 of record CAYPLQ010000093.1, read on the forward strand.
AGATAACTCTTCAGGGGATTTTCCTTCTTCTTGAGCTTTTAAAGCTATTGGTGTTCCATGCATATCTGTGCCAGAAACCATAGCAACATCATTTCCTTTCATTCTATGATATCTAGCAAAGATATCGGCTGGTAAAACCATTCCAGTAAAATGCCCCAAATGAATTGGACCATTTCCATAAGGCCAAGCAGTGGTAACAAGGATTTTTCTCTCTTCTTCTCCCATGATAAATCAAAAAAACATTTTTTTTTATTTTAATAAATTAATCGAATACCATGCCTTGATTGATAATTTTTTCATTTTAAAAAAAAGAGATCAAAGAACTCCTTTAGTAGATCTAGGACTATCTTTTTCTTTATTCACAGATTCCTTTAAAGCAATTCCAGAAGCTTTGAATAAAGATTCTATCATATGATGTGGATCCTCTCCCCTTGTTTCCATATGCATTGTAATTCCTGCATTATCAACAAATGACTTAAAGAAATGCTTGAAAACCCTAAAATCTATATCTGAGACACTTTCATTAGGTAAGTCACTTACCAAGTAACTTCTACCACCAAAGTCAATTGAAACAATAGATATTGAATCATCCATCGGGATAGAAGCATGACCAAATCTTTTTATTTCTTTTTTATTCACCGCTTTTTTTAGAGCATCTCCCAGAACTAAGCCTATATCTTCAATGACATGGTGAAAACCTACTTCTAGATCTCCATCAGCAAATACATCTAAATCAAATCCACTGTGTTTACTAAAAGATTCAAGCATATGGTCAAAAAAAGGAATACCTGAATCTATTTCATATTCTCCTTTTCCATCTAAGTCAATTACAACATCAATTGATGTTTCTTTCGTTTCTCTACTTGCTTTTCCTTTTCTCATTGCTCTAATAACTTAATTGCATCCTTGAATTTAAAACTTTTTTTATATAAAGCACTTCCTACAACAGCTCCTTCAACTCCGACTTTTTTTAGTTTTTTAAGATCTTTTATTGAAGAAATTCCTCCAGAAGCGATAACTGGTAAATCAGTTTTTTCCCTAGCAAGTGAAAAAATTTCTTGGTCAATTCCTTTCATTCTCCCCTCTTTTTTAATATCAGTTAATAGAAATCCATCGATATCGTGTTCGCTAAATTTTTTTATTCCTTCTTCTAACCTAATTCCACTTTCCTTCTTCCAGCCTTCAGACATAATTACTCCATTTTTTTGGTCTAGCGAGATAAAAACCTCTAATTTTGTTTCTTTTTTGATTAATTTAATTAAATCAGGATTTTGATAGACAGCAGTACCTAAAATTATTCTATCAGCACCAAAATTATTTAACTCAATTGCTATTTCTTTTGACCTAATCCCCCCACCAACCTGAAAAAAAGCATCAATTTTTTCAATGATAGCAATAGAAACAGGGTCTCCATAGGATTCCTTTTTATTTAATTCACCACCTACTAACTGAACTACTTCTTCATCTCTTATATCTATTGCAGGAATGATTTCAAAACTCATCTTAATAAACTCATAGAGAGGTAATCAAGGAACAATCCTATCAATGGAAGAAACAAGTATATCTTTTGCACCTTTCCTTTTTAGATTATTGATTAATTTGTAGACCCTAGATTTGTTGACAACTGCATGAACTGCAACTAAGTTATTTTTGGATTCTACATCCATCACTGTTGGCCCAGATAAGCCAGGTAAAACATTTTTAACATCTCCCAGTTTTTCCTTAGGAACATTCATCATTATGTATTTCTTTTTCTTTCCTCGTAAGACACTTTCAAGAGCAACTTTTACTTCATTAATTTTATCTTTTTTTTCTTTTAAAGACTCTTTATTAGCTATTAAGTGAACAGAAGTATCCATAATTTTTTCAACAATTCTTAACCTATTCATTCTTAGAGTTGTTCCAGTACTTGTCAAATCAACAATTCCATCAGCTATGCCAACTTGTGGAGTCATCTCTGTTGCCCCACTAACTTCAACTATATCAGGGCTTATCCCTTTTTTTTCAAAAAATCTCTTAGAAATTGACGGGAATTCAGTCACAATTTTCATTGAATCTCTCACATCAACAGTTTCTTCAATACCAGATTCTTCTGGAACAGCAAAAACAATTTCAGCACAACCATATTCTAAATCCACCAATGTTTCAACTTCAACTTCATTTTCTTCGATAAAATCCATACTAGTAATACCTAAGTCAGCAGCCTTATCTTGAACATATTCAGGTATATCAGCTGTTCTAGCAAATAAAAGCATGATTTCAGGGTCAGAAGTATCTGCAAACAATTTTCTATTATTTCCTTTATTTTTCACTTGAAGACCAGCTTTTTCAAGGAACTCAATGGTTGGATCATAGACTCTTCCTTTATTTGGGACAGCAATTCTCATAATTCTAACTTCCAATTTGTTCGTAA
>CAYPLQ010000094.1:0-1161 GCA_964411605.1 uncultured archaeon
ATTCTTTTCTTGCTATTCCTTTATCTATTTTTTCAATTCCTTTAATTTCTAATCCAATTGATTTAATTGTGTCAAATTCATTTCTTCTATTTTCTAAAAAATTATTAATGATCTCTATTGCTTTTTCTTCTCTAATTGATTCATTTATTTCTGGAATGAGGGATTGTCCAAATGGATAAGTCCTATTTAATTCCTTAGGATAAACAAATGGTGGTTTAACTTTTAAGACCTGTGTATTTTCTTTTTCATTGATTTCAATGTCATTTGAAACAATCAGTAGTTTATTTGAATCAAAATTTATTTTTTTGAGTCTTTTTTTATTTCTTATAATCTCTGGTCGAATATTAGACTCTTCGCCCTGATAAAAAAAGGCACTTTTTTTAGAGATAGGTGAAAGTGATTCATAATAACTTTTACCTTCCTCCATCGCTTTTTTTAATCCGCTGAGAAGATTTGGATGTGTTCTACATCTTTCAGAAGCTAATTCAAATAATTCACCTCTCCTAATAGCTTCTTTGATTCTATTTATTTCTTCAAAAGTAATATATAAATTATGAAGTGCTAATTTTCTTTTTGAGTCACATAATTCCTTTATTTCATTTTTGCTACATATAGGGCAATTACAAGGAAGATGTTCCATTTCATTTACGTCCCATGTCCCTCTAGTTGTAAGATATTTGTTTCTTTTCGCAAAAAGAGCGTAGGCTGCAGAATCAAATAAATCACAACCTAATAATGTCGCTAAGGCAAATACCATAGGATGTCCTGCACCAAATAAGTGTACTGGAGTATCTGTTGGTAAATTCTTTTTTGAATAAATTATTGTCTCACCAAGTTCTTTGAAATCATAACTCTCCATCATTGGAACCACCCCTCCAATGCAGTATAAATCAAAATCGAAGTCACTCACAAATTTTGCTGACTTGGATCTCAATTCCTTAAAAACACCTCCTTGTACCGGTCCTGCAAAATTAGTTTTTCCAAATTTAATTTCCTTTATTCTTTTCATTGTCTCTTGTAAATCTTTCTTTGCTTTATCTCTCGAAGAATCAGGTGAAGTAGGGATATCCAAAGGCACTACAATATCAGATCCGATTTCTTTTTGGAAATTAATTATTTCATTTGAAGAAACTTCAACTTCTCCATAAACTGATAATTGAT
>CAYPLQ010000094.1:1171-5411 GCA_964411605.1 uncultured archaeon
GGCACCTGAATCTGTCATTATAGGGCCTTCAAAACCTAATAAGTCATTTAAGCCTTTTTCTTTAGCCTTTTTTCTTAATTTAGAATCTTTATAGATTATATAAGAATTTGTGATTAGTATTTCTGCTCCAATTTCTTGTAATTTGCTAGGATCTATAGTCTGTATATTTGGATTAACAACCGGCATTATTGTTGGTGTCTCAATTTTTTTATCGTTAATTTCTAAATTTCCTATTCTTCCACCAAAATCTTTTCTTTTAATTTCAAACTCCATTTTTTCACTTAACTATTTTTCTTATGATTTAAGAAAACATCTTTCCAAAGTTTCTTTGAAGTTATTCTTTTGTTTTTCTTAGACTATTATTTATATCCTAAAAGAATCAAGATTCCTTGGGCTATATGCTTCCCAATTCATTTTACTTTTAATCGATTTTGCCAATTTTTCTGTAGATTCCTTTTCTCCATGTACAACAAAGGTTTTAGGGTTTCCTTTTACGTTATGAAGGAAATTCCAAATATCTGAATGATCTGAATCTCCTGAAAACCTCAAAACAAATGTTTTTAAATCTAGATCATAATTATTACCGTTGATTTCAATTTCTTTTTTACCATTTTGAATTTTCCTACCAGGTGTTCCCTCTGCAAGATAACCTGGAAGAATTAAAGAACTATTTTTGTCCTTTTCTAATTTCTCCAAGTAAAATTCAACAGCTCCTCCAGATAACATACCTGAAGTAGTTAAAACAATCGAATTATTTTTTGTAATAGCTTCTTCTCTATCCTTTTCTTCATAAACAAAATTTATTTCAGTATTTAATTCATTTTTTATATAAGAAGGATAGGCAGAAACTATTTTTGTTGCCTCTCTAATCATTCCATCTAAATAAATATCTGCTTTAGTTTCAAATTCATCAATGATCGAAATTATTTCTTGTGCTCTTCCAATTGCAAAAGTTGAGACTATTGGGGTTCCCCCATCGTCTATCGTTTCTTCAATAACATTGATTAATTTTTTCTCAACCTTTTTTGTACTAGGAATATTTTCATAAGCATAAGTAGATTCCATTATCAATGCATTTAGATTAGGTAAATCAAATTCTGCAGGATATAAAAGCTTTGAATTACGCGTATCAAAGTCTCCTGTATAAAAGATTTTTTTCCTATTATTAATTTCTAATAAGACTCCACAACTACCTGGTAGATGACCAGCATTGTAGAATGTGGCTTTAACATCAGGTGAAATTCTTGTTTTTTTATTATATTCTATAGGTATAGAATGACTAATCATTTTATCTATATCAGCAGGTTCATAGCCTATGTCTTCGTTTCCCTTGGATATTTTATATGAATCTTTTTTTAAAAGCCTAGATAATGCTATTGAAGGTTCAGTTGCATATAAGGGCCCATTAAAATTATTAGAATATAGAGAAGCAATTTTTCCTGAATGGTCTAAGTGAGAATGTGTAAGTAGGATACAATCTAATTTCTCTAAATCAAGTTCTGGAGCAAAAAAAGGTGAGGCCCGATTCTCCATTTTCATTCCATAATCTAATAAAATCCTTGAACTTGGAGTTTGTAATAAAAAAGCGTTTCTTCCTACTTCTTTACATCCACCTAAGAAACTTATTCTGGCCCAGTCTTTCTTAGAATTTCTTTTTCGCCTTATCTTTCTTCCAGTCTCTTTTAAAAAATTGTACCTTCCTTGACTCTCAAAAATTAATTTTCTAGTTTTTTTAACTGTTCCAGAACTATTTGGTTTTCTTATTTCAACTTTCCAACCTGTTTCTTTAAATATTTTTTCTTTTTTATCTCTAAAAGTTCCTATCTTTTTTGTTTCTAATATGGCTTTTCCAAAAGATTCATCCCAATAAACATTATCAAAATCTCCAATTTCTTTAAGAAAAAGTTTTGTTTCTTTTTTTGATTCCCTCGTTAGTTTTTTATCTTTTTCTGAACCACTGACTTTTAATTCATATGGACCAATTACTTCCTTACTCATACAATTACTAAAGTAAGAGGTTTTTTTGATGTTTAAATTTTGGCTTTATTTTCTATCTCATCTAATCCTCTTTCTCTAGCTTCTTCACTGAGTCTATATTCTCTTTCCACTCTATTTCCTCTTTTTTTCAAAAAGCCTTCTTTTTCCATCCTTGAAAGGTACGTAGAGACAGTTGAAAGACCAATTTCTTCATTGTATTTGCTTTGATATTCTTTCTTAATTTCCTTTGACGTGAACCAGTTTTGGTGGAATTCATAGAATAGAAAATATTTTAGTCTTTTTTTAATTGTCCACTCTTCAAAATCAGAAACAGATAAGTCATTAATATCTTTTTTTGAAAAAGGTGCGCCGGATGAAAGTGACGTTGAAGATTCAGTAGGGAATTCAAAGGCCTCAATGAAGTTAGCTATTCTTTTTTTTGTTTTTTCTTTAGATAGTTCTCCTGTAAACTCCACTGAGGATTTTTCATTCCCTACCTCAATCTCCAATATCACTTTCATCCTATTTCACCTATTGTATCCCATCCCCCCCAGGATGTGAATACAAGCTGTGAATACAATCTTATGTTAACATGTGAATAATGTGTTTCCTTTGGTATATAAAACTTTAGGTCATAATAGATAGTTGCTAACTGTGAAATACTTATAAAATGTTTTTTTATAGTGATTTTTATTTTTTTAGGTTTTTAAATTTTATTTATTTTTATTCAATTTTTTTATTTTTCACAAAAATCGTGAAGTATTTATTATTAAAAGCTATAAATAATTTTATTTTTTAATTAAAAATACATAGAATTATTTTATTTGTATTTAAATATTTTAAATACATTAATAAATAAATAATAATCTAAAAAGTTTTTTTCCGAAAGAATGTGAATAATTTAGTTATTGATTGAAATCCCATTCTTTTAAAATATCTTTAGATTTCAATAAACCAATAACTTCACTTTCCTTTCCACTTTCATCTACAACAACTAATCTATCCACACCAGTTTTTATTATTTTCTCAATTGCATCCTTCAATTCCTTTTTTTGCTCAATCACCAGTAATTTTGGTGTCATTATTTGTTCTAAATCTATATTTTCTAATTCATCTTTATTTAAAGCTTTAATCAAGTCATACGTTGTTATAATACCGATTATTTCTCCTTGATCTTCAACTAAAAGACTATCTTTGTCTTTTTTAAATTCTTCAAAAGCATCTTTTATAGGTCGGTTCCTATTTATTGTAACAAAATTTCCATCCATAATTTTTGAGACTTTCATTTTCAATAATTTATTGATAGAAATTAACTTAATCTTTTCCAAACTTTGATTGATCTCTGTAATGCTGTAATATTAGAAAAAATTGCAATAAATAATATTATCCAACCTAAAAAATAAATTCCAAGTATTTTTTGATTAAATATAGAATTAATTATTGCTCCCATGGATATGAGAAAAATAATGTCTGCTCTTGATGTTAATCCTGAATAAATTCTGTTTAAACCTATTGCATCAGCTTGAGTTCCGACATACCCTGTTAGCAATGTGCCGATTATAGCTAGTAAACCAATTTTTAAGGATACATATCTTGAAAAAGTTATACCTATCAAAATCAAGGCATCTGAAAATCTATCGATGGTGTGATCTAAAAAATCTCCGAACTTACTAGAAGCTTTTTGGTTTCTAGCAATTATTCCATCAAAAACATCAAATAAGGCACAAGATATTGCAAAAAATGTTCCAAATAATAAATAATTAAATTTAAAAAGTATTGAAGATATTATTGCAAAAAATAACGATATATACGTAATTTGATTTGGTTTTAGGTAATTTGAAAGAATTAAAGCTGGTTTAGTCATGAATTGTCTAAAAACTTCTTTGTGTTTTTCAAGAACCATACAAAAACAACTTATTATTTTAAGATTATATATTTTTTAGAGTATGAGAGGTAATTTCAATGGCTGATCTTGAAAACCTTAAACATGGAACTGAACTGGTCAAAAAAGGATTTGCTAAGATGCAAAAAGGTGGAGTTATTTTAGATGTTACATCACCTAAAGAAGCAAAAATAGCTGAAGAAGTAGGAGCTGTAGCTGTTATGGCTTTAGAAAAAGTTCCTGCTGATATAAGGGATAAGGGAAATGTAGCGAGAATGGCAGACCCTGCTATTATAGAAGATATTATAGATTCTGTTACTATACCTGTAATGGCTAAGTGTAGGATTGGGCATTTTGCTGAAGCAAAGATCTTAGAAAGTG
>CAYPLQ010000095.1:0-1291 GCA_964411605.1 uncultured archaeon
TTCCAACAACTTCTGTTTTCCATCCTCTTGATCCTAGAAATAAAGGAATAAACTTATTTAAAACTAATACAAATGGATTAGCAGCAGGTAATACAAAAGAAGAAGCTATTTTACATGGTCTGTGTGAATTAATCGAAAGAGATGCTTGGTCAATAGTTGAAGCATCCGAAAAAACAGGTCCAAGAATCGAAGTCGATCAAGACACTGAAATCAAGGATCTAGTGAAAAAATTTGAAAAAAATGACGTAAAATTAACTCTTTGGGACATAACGAGTGATATAGAGATCCCTACCTTCGCCGCAGTTTCTGAGGACATGAAGAAAGATGACCCTAGGCTTTTAACAATAGGCATGGGGACACATACGGATGCTTCTGTCGCATTAAAAAGATCTCTAACAGAAGTAGCTCAAAGTAGATTAACACAGATTCATGGAGCCCGAGAAGATGCTACAACCGCGGAAACTAGAGAAAAAATAGGAATAGAGGAAATTAAGAAAAGAAACAAACATTGGTTCGATAATGGAGATAAAATAAGGGCTTCAAAAATCAAAAAAGATTCATTGAATAATAAAGATTTACTTAAGGACATACAATGCATTATAGAGAAATTAAAGGAAAAAGGATTCGGAAATGTAATTGTAGTTGATTTAACAAGGAAGAACACAGGGATTCCAGTTGTTAGAGTAATGATTCCTGGACTAGAAGTTTACGCAATCGATGAAACAAGAATAGGGAAAAGATGTCGAAATGCAAAAAAAGGATGTATCAATCTTCTTAGGGCCTAGTTTAAGGATAAGAAAATAATTTGTTTAATAGATGGGGTCTTTCACCAAAGCTGTTCAGTGGCTCATAGAGAGATACTGAGAGCAATGAACAACAACATAAATGTATTGGGGGCATCGAGTATGGGTGCATTACGGGCTTCTGAATTACATGAGATGGGGATGAAGGGAATTGGAAAAATCTATAGATGGTATAAAAATGGAAAAATAGAATCGGATGATGAAGTAGCAGTAGTTTTCGATCCAGATACCTATAAAGCTCTTTCAGAACCACTAGTAAATATTAGATATAACCTTGAAAGAGCAAAAAAAGATGATATAATAACAGAAAAAACATTTAAGGAGCTAATTAAGATCTCTAAATCCATACATTACCCTAAAAGGAGCTATAAGAAGGTTTTTTCAATAGCTAAGGAAGATAAAGAGATTGATTTAGAAGAACTTAAGGAATTTATTAAAAACAAAAAAATAGATTTGAAGAAAAAAGATGCTTTAAAAGCTCTGAAAAC
>CAYPLQ010000095.1:1376-5329 GCA_964411605.1 uncultured archaeon
TATTATCGCTATAATCGCTAGTGGACATGCTTCATATGGTATTTTATCTAATTTCCATAAACAAAATAAAATAAAAGATGATGAAATAGTTGTTACAATGATAATAACTAATTTCTTTGGTTATCTAGGTCATTTACCCACTTTTTATATACCTATTGTTATCCCTATCTTAGGTCTTAGAACTGGAAGCATATACATAATGATTCAGTTGACAACTGCTATTATAATAACTATGATAGGTGTATTTTATGGAAAAATTAAATTAAAAGAAAAAAAACAAGAAAATAAAGAAAATATTGATTTAAATGAAAAAAGAAGCGTCTTAGATAGTATAAAGACATCATATTCCACATTGAAAAAAATATTACCTAAAATAACTATTTTTTATTTAATCACAATAATTTTATACTCAGTAAATTTATTTGAACCAATTAAAGAAATAGTTAATCCATTAATGAAGTTTATAGGTATATCAGCAGAATCCACAGCAATTATAGTAACAAGAATGGTTGACGCTACAGCTTCATTAGCTATTGCAGGTGGTTTATTAAATAAAGGTGTTTTAAGTTCAATGGAAACCGTTATAGCATTATTAATTGGTAGTTTATTTTCTTCATTTTTTATATTTTTTAAGTATTCTCTTCCAAATTATATAGCTTATTTTGGAAAAAAAATAGGTTTGAAAGCAGCTTTTTATAACTTAGTCTTGAATTTAATAGTTACATCTTCTGTGATAATATTTTTAATAATGTTGTTCTAAATAAATTAACTCTGGTTGATTTGCATGTCGAAAGAACCAAATATTTGTCTGAGGTTTCATATGCCTGATATAATATACAGTGGATTTGCTGAAGAAATTATAGAAGAGATACAGGATTTGGGGAAGATAACATCGGTGACTTCAGGCCCTATTGGGAACACAGCTTTATTAGACAAGAATTTAGAAAATAAAATCAAATACATTGATGTTAGATTCAAAAAATGGTTAGAAAAAAATGATTTCTATGATTATTACTTAAATTGTATTTGTTCCTCTAATCTAGAAAAAGCAGAAGCAGATTGTTGGTACATAAATAATTTTGTCAAGGGATCGGTAATTGGTATCGAACCAAAAAACAAAAAAGTATTGTTTTTTGAAAAAAACCGAATTATTGAAAGGATCTCGGAAAAACTAGGTTTTGTGCCCCAAAAAACTAGAAAATTTAATAAAAGATTCTGGAAGAAAAACGGAAAAGAATATAGAAGAGTTCTAGCGACAGAAAAGGGTGATTACTTACTTATAAATGGTATTAATATAGGCAAGGTATTTTCAGATGATGTTTTAATAATAAAAGATGATAAAGGCCTTGATTTTAAAGGAGTTAAAGTTAAAAAAGATGTTTTAAATAAGATAAAGAATTTTTCCCTGAAAGACGCTAAAATAGCTTCAACTAATCGTTTTAGATTAAGAAAAGGAAATAAAAAGAAATACACTCAAAATAAAACCAAAATAGCTTTAATTAATCATGATGCATTTAGAATATATGAAATAATTCAGAAAGGAATCAAGGGTGCTGTTACAGTTGGAGATGACACAACCTCCATCTCAGGCGAAATCCTTTGGAGGTTTTCTATACCTATAATAGGCATTATTGATGATGACAGAGATTTCTTAATAGAAAAAAATAATTTTGCGGATGGTTCTGTGATTTTGGTAGTAAAAAGTGATGATTTATTTGGAAAAATCCTTTCTAATAAATTTTTTAATGACTCAAATTATTTAGGAAATCGATCTTTTGCTGATTTAAAAACAAAGATAATTAAGTTAGCTAAAGAAAGAGATTTTTTAATCAAAGAAAAAATAAAGTAAATTTTTTATTTCTTATTACCAAATCAATGTATTTTTTAAAAAAATTAAGCAGAAAGTTTTTAATTAATAAACTATTAAGTCTTTAAAAATGAGGTTCGATGGTTTTGGGGGCTCGATTCTAAAAATAAATTTGTCCAAGGAAAAAGTAAAAGAAAAAAAACTTAGCAACCAAGAAATAGAGAATTATCTTGGTGGATGGGGAATAAATGCGAAACTTTTTTTAAGTAATCAAAAACCAGGGACCAATCCTTACTCTTCTGATTCTGTAATAGTTTTTGGTGTAGGAGCCTTGGTTGGGTCAACTGCTCCTGGAGCATCTAAAATAACCGCTACATACAAAACACCTATTGAGGACAGAAACAGGAACCATTTTATTGATTCAGCAATTGGTAGCGTAGAAAAATTTGGAATAAACTTGAAGAGAAGTGGAGTCGACCACTTTATCATAGAGGGAAAAGCTAAAAAACCAATTTATTTAGTGATAGATGGAAAAAGGGTCTTTTTTAAGGATGCAGACGATATCTGGGGAAATTTAGATTCGTATGAAACAATTGATCAATTAAAAGAAAAAGAGAATAAGAACCCTGGTATCTTGACAATTGGGGCTGCGGGAGAAAATAAAGTTAGTTATTCGATGGGTATCTTGGATAAATATAGAACCTTAGGTAGATTTGGGCTGGGAGGAGTTCTAGGATCTAAAAACGTAAAAGCAGTTCTTACGAAGGGTGACGGAGAGGTATCAATCTCTAAGCCAAATAAACTTAATAGAGTTATTGCCGATTGGAAAAAAGACATCATTCACTCTGGTTGGGGATATTCCGAATACCTGAAAAGAGGTATAAACGCTAAATTCAATTTTTTAGGTGAAAAAGCCGCAGAAGGCCCTATGTCTTGGGAAAAAGCAATGGAAGTATATGGATATGACAAGTATAAAGAATTAGCAGGTCATTGCAGTAATAAAAGCGATATAAGTTGCCCAATTCCATGTAGGTCAAGTTATAAAATAAAAGAAGGAGAATTCAAAGGAGATGAAACGTATACAGGAAACTGGTTTTTGCCAACAAGAATCGGTCAGAGATTAAATATAGAAGACGCTAATAAAGCATTAAAATTACTTGATATTTGCAATAGAACCGGTATGTGTGTTTTTACAGCTTCCCAAATAATTAATTGGATAACTTCGTTAGCTCAACGAAATGAATTAAAAACAACAAAATTTGGACTTAGAAGGGACTTCAAAACTTATACAAAATTATTGGAAAAAATAAATCAAAGAAAAGACATAGGAGATGTTTTGGCTCAAGGATGGAGGCCAATTGAAAAAGAAATAAATAGAGACCCTGAGAACCATGTAACAGGTACAGGAATAATCCAAGGAGTTGACCCTATTCAGGATGGAAGGAATACGACTCTCAACCCACAGGCTTTTCAGCATTTAACAGGCACAAGACCTCATCATGGAGGACATCAATCACTGTATACTAGACCAAATAGGCCCCTAAGCTTACTAAAAAAAGATGCTGAAAAGATGGGATTAACCAAAGAAGAACTGGATAGAGTATTTACTAAAACCTCTTATTATGGCTCTTTTAATGTAGGAAGATACGCAAAACATGCTGAAGACCATATGGCCGTTTTAAATAGTTTAGGGATGTGCGGCATACATGCATATTGGGGTGATTACTCAGAAATACTTGATTTGAACATTAAATACACAAACATTGAATTATTATCAAAGATCTATGAACTTGTAACAGGCATAAATATGACTCCTAGGAAACTCAAAAAGAAAGGAGAAAAATCCTTTAACCTATATAGGCTACTTCAAGTTAGAGAGGGCATAGATGGTTTTCCAAAGTTACCTGAAACCTGGTTTAAAAAGAAAAAAACACCAGACGGTGTGGAAATTAAATTAATGGATTACTATAGAAAAAATGAATTAACAAAAGAAGATGTAAGGAAACTAAGGGAAGATTATAGAAAAGAAAGAAAATGGGATAAAAAAGCTATCCCTATTTCTTGTAAAAAACAAGAATTAGGAGTAAAAATTTAACTCTTTACCCAAGAAGTCTCCTTCCTAAATCCTGGATTTAGGTAGGGTGAT
>CAYPLQ010000096.1:0-1723 GCA_964411605.1 uncultured archaeon
ATAGATGTTTTAATTATCTTCGATTTGGATTGTTGTATAATCCTGTGGCAACAATATATTGTCATCTATGCCCTTAATCTCTTTAGTTGCATCAACAATAGGGGATGTGTGTATAATAGCTAAGTTATTAGAGTTTGTTTTATTTTTCACTTCTAAAGCATCTTTTATTGAAGAATGCCCGTATTCATGTGCTTCTTTTTCTTTTCCACTAGGATAAGTGGCTTCATGAATTAATAAATCAGAGTCCTGTGCCAGATCAATAAAACTGCCACAGGGCTTTGTGTCACCGGAGAAAGAGACATCTTTGTACCTGAAAGCTGTTGTTTCAACTTGGTGCTCTACCAAACAATGCTTAACACCAAATTCATTTACCTTTCCCTTATCTCTTAATAAATTCATTTCTAGATCGAGTTTTGTATCTAAATCATGTAATTTAATTAATTCATTTAATAAGTTAAGAGTCTCCTGATTAGAATATATAGGTAATTTTTTTTCTCTATCACTTAACCACAAGCAATGTAATAAAGAAGACAGACCAGACAAATGATCAAGGTGCTTATGACTAATAAAAACAGCATCAAGTTCATTTTCATCTAAACCAAAGAAACTGAAAGCCTTAGCCACATCTCCCCCACAATCAAATAAAATATTGTGTTCATCTCTCAACAAAATAGAGGTTTTACTTTTATTCTCTTGAGGAACAGCCCAACCAGAACCAATTACGTGTACCTTCATAACGATAACCTTTTTTCAAAAGAAGTTAAGTTCCTATAACCATCTTTTTCAACAACAACAGTGTCCTCGATCCTGACTCCACCAATCTCTGGGTTATATAGCCCAGGTTCAATAGTTATGATGTCCCCAGCTTCTAATTCGCCTCCCTTCTCAGAAACACTAGGAGCTTCATGTACATCTAATCCAACACCATGACCCGTTGAGTGAGGATAAACAGCTTCTTTTATAGAATCCATGTATTCTTTTTCCTTAAAATATTCTTCAACTGCCTCATGTATCTTAGACGCCTTTGTTTCACTTGAAACCATAGATAAAGCCTTTTTTTGAGCTCCTAAAACAACATCATGCATTTCTTTTATTGCTTTGTTTTTTGTTAAAGAAAAAGTTCTAGTAATATCACCACAATATCTTTCTTTCTTTAACTTAGGAAAAACATCTATTATTATAGGAGACGCATTAAGATGTCCTTTTCCAGAATTATGGGGAAGAGAGCTTTTTTTTCCAGAGGAAACAATTATGTCTTCACTACTAGCCCCATTCTTCAACAACTCCTTTTCGATAATAAATTTCAAGTCCTCTGATCTAAGAGGATCACCTTCATAAAATACTTTGTTATCCTTTACCTCAGAATCCCGTAAAACACCTAGAGCTTTCTTAATTGCTTCCTCAGCGATAGATTGGGCTTTTTTTATTTTTTTAATCTCATCATTTGACTTATTTCTTCTAATTTGTGAGACATTCACTGCTTCAATACTGAAATCACTTAATTCTTTATAGGTTTTTAATCGAAAATCAAGAGGAACACCAATTTTTTCAACGTCTTCTTGGTTAAATAAATTCCTTATAGCTTCACTGTACTCTTTGTCCTCACTTAATTTACTTAACTCTAAAACACATAAATCAGTTTCTTCCTCAGCCCTATTAACCTCCATTTCAGGAACAACAATTTTTGGTTTCTCACCTATTTTTTTGAAATAAACAAATGGAT
>CAYPLQ010000096.1:1733-4008 GCA_964411605.1 uncultured archaeon
CAAATGGATCCGGGGCCAAGAAATTTGATAAATAAAATAAATCACTACTTTTATATGAATCATCAAATGCCAAAAAACAATCTAAATCGTTTTTCTGTAAGAACTTATTTATTTTTTTTTCAACATTCATTTATTTACTCAACTCCAATAACCATTTTTTAATTTTTAAGCGTATTCTGAATTCATTTCAACGTATTTAGGCGATAAATCACATCCCCAGCCTTTTGCTGACTCTTCACCAAGACCTAAATCAATGTTTACGGTAATTTCATCTTTTTCGAGTTCTTTCTCTATTTCTGAGTCATTCGCAACTATTTTTCCATCTTCAATCACTAATTTTTGATTTAATTTTATTAATATGTTTTTTTCTTCAATATAAGAACTTGAATTACCTATAGCTGATGCTAATCTCCCAAGATTTGAATTTTCACCAAAAAACATTGTTTTAACTAAAGAAGAATTAAGAACTTCTTTTACAGTGTTTTTAGCTTCTTTTTTGGTTCTAGCAGAAGATACTTTTGTTGTAATTAACTTAGTCGAACCTTCCCCATCCTTTGCAATCATTTTTGCCAATTTATTACAAATAAAATTTAGGGCCTTTTCAAAGTCCTTTTTACTTACATCGCTTCTTTTTTCCGTTGAAGTCAACAAAACTGTGTCATTGGTTGATGTATCTCCATCAACGGTTACCATGTTAAATGTATTTTCTACACTTTCTCTCAGAACCTTTTTTAGGTAATCGGTGGAAAAATCAGCGTTAGTATATAGAAATGCAAGCATTGTTCCCATATTAGGTTCTATCATCCCAGATCCTTTAGCTAAACCAGTTACTTTAACATCACCTACTTGGATAGCAACTTCTTTTGTAAAAGTATCTGTTGTCCTTATAGCATCAGCTGCACTATAACTTCCTTCCTTATCTTCTCTCAAATTATTTTTTAAATAATTTGCTTTTCTTTTTATCCAGTCTCTATCAATTTGTTTTCCAATTAATCCCGTTGAACAAACAACTGTCCTCCCCTGCGTCAAAGAAGCCATCCACTCAGCGTCTTTGTAGCCTTTTTCTCCATTAAAAGCATTTGCACATCCACTGTTAGCTATTAAGTAATCAGTACTATTTTCTTTAGAAAGAATTTCTTGAGTGTATCTAACAGGAGCTGCTTTTACTTTATTTTTAGTAAAAACACCAACGGTTTTCCCTGAAGCATTGATAATGCATAAGCCTTTTCCTTTTTCCCTACATCCATTGGCACTGACATCTTTTAATGAACAAATTCCTTGATCCAGTTCCTTCATTTCTATTTCACCAAAGAATTTATTATGTCTTCACGAGCTATAATTCCAACTAATTCACCATCACTCAAAACAGGTAATCTATTTATTTGGTTCTTAGACATTAATTCAGCTGCTACAGAAACATCATCACTAGGTTTTACCGACACAACTTTTTTTGACATAACAGATGACACGTTTTCTTCACCAGTTTCTTTTAATAATTTTTTGTATTTCCTAGTTTCTAAAACCTCTCTAATTGGTATTTCAACTAATTCAAATGGACTAGGTAACCAAAGGCCATGTTCAAATTCATTTTCTTCTCTAAATGATTCTAAAATATCTTCTTCACTAACAACACCAATTAATTCTTCGTTTTCCATAACAGGAGCACCACTGATTTTTTCTTCTCTCAATAACTTTGCAGCTTCTCTTAGACTAAAATCACTTGGAATTGTTACTACTTCTTCTGTCATAACATCCTTTACTTTCATAATAAAAACCTCAATTATTTAACTCCTAAGGAGATAAGCCAGGTTCCTTCAGCCCTAATTCCTCTTTAAATCCAAGCATTAAATTCGCATTCTGTATAGCTTGACCAGCAGCTCCTTTCACTAAATTATCTATTGTTGACACGATAACAAATCTTTCACCATCCCCTTCAAAACCACCAATATCAACGTAATTTGTTCCTCTTACAGATTTAACACTTGGAATCTCTTTAGTAACCCTAACAAATTCAGATCCCTCATAGAAACTAAGGAAAATATCAAAAAAATCTAATTCAGAATCTAAAAAAACATGAGAGGTAGTTTCAATTCCTCTAGTCATAGGAACAATATGAGGAGTAAAACCAAATTCGCTCACATCTTTTTTATCTAAAATTTCTTTAATCTCAGCATTATGGCGATGAGAAACAAGATTATATGGACTTACTTCACCACAAACATTTGGGAAATGAGTTTTTTCAGAAGCACTAGCACCAGCACCAGAAATACCGGTT
>CAYPLQ010000096.1:4018-5325 GCA_964411605.1 uncultured archaeon
GACTGACAACAAAGCACCAGTAGGGAAACAACCAGGATTAGCTACAAAATCGCTTTTCTTAATCTCTTCCTTATTCAATTCTGTTAAACCATAAACAACTTCTCTGCCAGTATCCTTGTGTTTTTTTCCATAATATCTTTCATAGGTCCCTGGACTAACCCTGTAATCAGCAGATAAATCAACTACTTTAATTCCTCTCTCCCTCAATTCAGGAACATAATCCATTGCTTTAGTGTGAGGAACTGCACAGAAAACTAAGTCAGCATCTAAAATAGATTCTGGTGAAATAAAGACTTGATCAACAAAGCCCTTTAAATTAGAGTGCACTGAATCAATTTTCTCACCTTCTCTGCTTCTACTCGTAGCAAAACCTAAACAGAACCTAGGGTGCTTAGATATTAACCTAATTAACTCTTTACCGGTATAACCGGTTCCACCAATAACTCCAACATCAACCATATTTTTCCCTATATTTTTTCTCTAAACATAACTAAACTTTTCTATTAACTAAGGAAACAAGAGAGGAATTAACAAAAGACTCTGAATCTTCGAAGACATTCCAGCAAAAAAATACTCCACCGCAATAGCCGCTAAAAAAATCGCCATTAACCTAGCAACTATGTCAGCTCCACTTTCCCCTAAGACTCTAACAATGAAATTTGAATAAATATGGGTTAATCGAACAATGACATAAGTTAAAACAATACTGAGAACAACAACTAACTTCAAAAGAACTGTTTCAGCAGAAGAATATAAAACAATAGCAGCAGTAATAGCTCCAGGCCCAGTATAAAGGGGAAGAGCAATTGGAAAAGCAGCTAAAGAATCGATGTCTAAATGCTCTTTTCCTCTCTCAACGTAACTTTCCTTCCTATGACCCCCCATTAGGATGTCAATAGAAATAGCAAATAATAAAATTCCACCAGCAATTTTTAATCCAGGAATAGAGATTTTGAAGAAATCTAAGATAAAATTACCTGATAAAGTTATAGCTAGCAATAAAAACATAGCTAATAAACTACCTTTTTTTGAAACACGGTTTCTGTTTTCAGTGCTTAAAGAACGAGTTAATGCAATGAACATAGGAATATTACCCAATGGATCAACTATAATAAAAATTGTCGTGAAAGCGGTTGCAAAGCTACTTAAAAGATCCATGAATTAACACCAACCTTAGAAGTAATCAATAATTACTATAAAAAGTTATGTTTAAAAAAATATAGGACAAAGTAATAAAACCCATTTTTTTTTAAAAACAAAAAATAATAAATAGAAAGTCAATTAATTAACTCAACTCTCAAACAGCC